>DATFCC010000093.1:0-14898 GCA_035253505.1 Hyphomicrobiaceae bacterium | reverse complement strand
ATGCCGAGGCCGCGGCCAGACAGAGGGCGGAGGCCGACGCGGAAGCACAGCGGCGTGCGCAGGCGGACGCGGACGCGCGCCGCAAGGCCCAGGCGGAGGCCGAGGAGCGGCGCAAGGAGGAGGAGCGCCGGCGCGTCGCCTCCAGCGAGACGCCGGAGAGGAACACACCCCGCAATCCGCCGGACACCGTCGCGCGGCCGCTGGGCAAGGTCAGCAAGCTGCGCGTGAAGCTCGGCAGCCTGCCGAACGAGAGCCAGAGCGGCTGGCTCGGCGTGACCGTGGAAACACTGGAGCGGCCGCTCGCCGCCGCGCTCGGCCTTCGCGACGCCGAGGCCGTGCTCATCACCGCCACTGCGCCCGGCGGCCCCGGGGCTCAGGCCGGCTTGCGCCTCGGCGACATCGTCGTCGCCCTCAACGAGCGCCCCGTCGCCGACACCCGGGAATTCACCCAGCGCCTGGCGTCCATGGTGCCGGGCAGCGAAGCCGCACTCGAAATCTGGCGCGCGGGAGACAGCTCGGCCGACTTCGTGCGCACGGTGCGCAACCTGGCAACGGACGGCAACACCGGTGCCATGCATCGCATGGGCCGGCTCTATGCCGGGGGCCTCGGCGTCCCCCGCGACGAGGCCCAGGCTGCCGGCTGGTATCGCAAGGGCGCGGACGCCGGTGACGCGGCATCCGAGGGCGCGCTTGCCGTTGCCCTGCTCGAGGGGCGCGGGGTCGCCGTCGACAAGCAGGAAGGCGTGCGCCTGCTGCGCTCGGCGTCGGCGCAAGGCAACCCGGAAGCGATGGGTCTGCTCGGCCGCATGCTGGTCGAGGGCCGCAACGTCGACAAGGACGCCGCCGAAGGCTCGCGCCTGCTCACCGCGGCGTCCGAGGCCGACTATTCGCCGGCGATGGTCGATCTCGGCCGCCTGCTCATCAGCGGCACGAGCGGCGTGCCCACCGACCCGGCCAAGTCGGCCTACTGGTTCCGGAAGGCCGCCGATATGGGCAACGCCAACGGCATGGCGGGCCTCGGCTCGCTCTACCAGCAGGGCAAGGGGGTCCCGGCCGACTTGGCCCAGGCGGTCATGTGGTACAAGCGCGGCGCCGATCGCGGCAGCGCCGTGGCGATGTCGGATCTCGGGCTTCTCTACGTGCAGGGCAAGGGCGTCGAGCGCAACGAGGCTGCGGCCGTCGCCTTGTTCCGGAAAGCGGCGGGCCTTGGAAACTCCATCGCCATGAACAATCTCGCCTGGATGCTGCAGCTCGGGCGCGGCGTGGATCGCAAGAACCCCGTCGAGGCCGCCGAACTCATGATGCGGTCGCTGGAGCGCGGCAACGAGTTCTCGCAAAAGCAGATGACGCAGAAGTCGAACACGTGGAGCAAGGAATTCCGGCAGGCGCTACAGGCCAAGCTGCGCGACGCCGGCCTCTACAAGGGGCCGCTCGACGGCGAGTTCCGCGACACCACCATCGCCGCCATCAATGCCCAGTTCAACCGCCTGCGCTGAGCGCCCACCGTCTCACCCGGCGGGATAGCGCCTCCTGATCTCGGCCACCTGCTCTGGCGTCAGGGGGCGCACGCGCCGGCCCTGCAGCAGCAGGAAGAGCTTCGCCGTCGCCTCCAGCTCCTCCACCGCATCGGCCGCCGCCGCCAGGCTCGAGCCGGCGACCACCGGCCCGTGGTTGGCCAGCAGCATGGCGTGATGCCTGCCGGCATAGCCCCGCACCGCTTCCGCCAGACCCAGGTCACCCGGCGCGTAGTATGGCACCAGCGGCAAGGTGCCGATGCGCATGACGTAGTAGGCGGTCAGCGGCGGCAGCAGGTCGTTGGCGTCCAGTCCCTCGATCACGGACACGGCGACGGAGTGGGTCGCATGCAGGTGGATGACGGCCCCGCTCTGCTCCCGCTCCTGGTACATGGCGAGATGCAGAAAATTCTCCTTGGACGGCGGATCGCCCGAGATCAGCCTGCCGTTCCAATCGAGCTTCGACAGGCGCGCCGGATCGAGCCGGCCGAGATTGGAGCCGGTCGGCGTCAGCAGCCAGCCGTCCCCGCAACGCGCCGAGATGTTCCCGGTCGAGCCATGGGTCAGCCCGCGCTCGAAAATCGACCGGCCGAGCACGCAAATCTCCTCCCGCAGCGCGCTCTCCTGCATGCGCCTACTCCAGTTGCGCCAATGCCTTGACGAAAAAGTCCGCGCTGCCGAAGTTGCCGGACTTGAGAGCCAGGGCGATCGGCTCCTGGTCGAGGCTTTCGGTCCAAGGCACTCCGGGATCGATCTGCGGGCCGATGCGCAGGGCGGCGATGCCGAGGGCGCCCACCACGGCGCCGGCGGTCTCCCCACCGGCGACGATCAGCTTGCGAACGCCGGCTGCGACGAGGCCTTTGGCGATCTCCGCCAGCGCCTGCTCGACGAGATGGCCGGCCCGCTCGGCGCCGAGCTCGCCCTGCACCGCCTTCACATCCTGCGGGCTTGCCGTCGCATAGACCAGCACCGGCCCGCCGGGCAACTGCGGCAATGCCCACGCCAGCGCCTCGCGCGCCACCGGCTGGCCAGCCGCCAGCTTCAGCGGATCGATGCGGAACGCGGGCCGCGTGCGCACCCAATGGGCGACCTGCCCGTTGGTGGCGACGGAGCAGCTTCCCGACAGCACCGCGGCGGAGCCCGATACCCGCGGCAGCGCCGCCGCCGTCGCTGCGTGTGCCAGCCGGCCCGCGCGGCGATGGTCGAGCGCGATGCCCAGACCGACACCGGAGCCGGCGGTCACGAGGGCCATGTCCTCGCAGCCCTCGGCGATGGTGACGAGATCCTTCTCGCTCAGCACATCGACGATGGCGATGGCGACGCCCTCCGCCTTGAGCGCCGCAATCCGCTCGCGTAGCGCGCCCGGCCCCTGCGCCAGCGTGTCGTAGCGCACGAGCCCCACCTTGCGCTGCGTCTGGGCCTGCAGCACGCGCACCAGGTTGGCATCCGTCATGGGCGTGAGGGGATGGTCCTTCATGCCCGATTCCGACAGCAGCACGTCGCCGACGAACAGGTACCCGCGGCAGATCGTGCGGCCGGCTTCGGGAAACGCCGGGCAGGCGATGGTGAAATCGGCCTTCAGCGCATCCATCAGCGCATCCGTCACGGGGCCGATATTGCCCCTGGGAGTGGAGTCGAAGGTCGAGCAGTACTTGAAGTAGATCTGCCGGCAGCCGGCCTTCTTCAGCCAGGCGAGCGCCGCGAGGGACTGCGACACGGCCTCCGCCGGCGCAATGGTGCGCGACTTCAGCGCCACCACCACTGCATCCACCTCCTCGCCGAGCGGCCTGGCCGGCACGCCGATCGTCTGGATGGTGCGCATGCCGCCGCGCACCAGCATGTTGGCGAGGTCGGTGGCGCCGGTGAAATCGTCGGCGATGCAGCCGAGCAGCATGGTCAGCGGCCCCCTTGCGGAAGCGCGACGCCGGGAAACGTCTTGATCACCGCGGCGTCGTCCTCGCGCCCGTGCCCGGCCGCCGCGGCGGCGAGGAACATCTGGTGCGCGGCGGCGGTCAGCGGCAGCGGCAGCATCGAGGTCTTGCCCGCCTCCAATACGATGCCGAGGTCCTTGACGAAGATGTTGACGGCCGAGCGCGGGCTGTAGTCGCCGGCGATGATGTGCGGCACCCGGTTCTGGAACATCCACGACGCGCCGGCGCTGTTGCAGATTACGTCGTAGAGCACCTTGGGGTCGGCGCCCGACTTGATGCCGAGCGCCATGGCTTCGGCTGCCGCTGCAATGTGCACGCCGGCGAGGAGCTGGTTGATCATCTTGACCTTGGAGCCGGTGCCCGGCGTCTCACCCAGCCGGTAGACCTTCTGGGCGATGGCACCGAACACGGGCTCGCACAGCGCAAAGGCCTCGGCCGGCCCCGCCGCCATCACCGTCATCTCGCCGCTCGCCGCCCTGGCCGCGCCGCCCGACACCGGCCCGTCGATGAACAGGATGCCGCGCTCGGCGAGCCGCGCCCCGAGGCTCTCCGCGTAGTCCGGCGCCACCGTCACGCTCATCAGGAGGACGCTGCCCTTGCGCATGGCGCCGGCGGCGCCGTTCGGGCCGAACAGCACGCTCTCGGTCTGGTCGGCATTGACGACCAGGACGATGACGACATCGCACGCCGCACCCAGCTCCGCGGGCGTCGGGCAGGCAATCGCGCCCTCGGCCACCAGGGACTGCACCACATCCGGGCGGACGTCGCACACGCGCACCGGGAAGCCGCCGCGCAGCAACGATTTCGCCACCCCGCCGCCCATCGAGCCGAGCCCGATCACTCCAACCCGTGGCTTGTTCATGGCCTCGCACCGCTGCACGTCGCGTGCCGGCATCGTGCAGTGGATCGCAGGGGTTGTCCACCGAGTGGGCCGCCGGACTAGGCGCATGCGTGGCATGTGCCGGCCCGCGCTTGTGGCCGCAGCCGCGGCTTGCCAAGATCAACTTGAGCGCGCGCCGGCGCAACTGGGATGCCGGCCTGCAAACCGACACGAGGAGACGAGGGATGGCTGGCCAAACGCTCTTCGACAAGATCTGGGACCGGCACGTCGTGTCCGACATGGGCGACGGCTACGCGCTGCTGCACGTGAGCCGCCACCTGATGCACGACGGCGGTTCGGAGGCCTTCAAGGCCCTCAAGCAGCGCGGCCTGCCGGTCCGAAACCCGGACCTCACGTTCGCCACCTTCGATCACGTCATCTCGACGCTGCCGGGCCGCACGGCCGAGACCAATCCGGCCCTGACTCAGCGCCTCTACAGCATGCGCGTCGACGCCAAGGCCGCGGGCGTGCGCCTTTTCGATCTGGGCGAGCCCGGCCAGGGGATCGTGCACGTGATCGGGCCGGAGCTGGGCCTCACCCTTCCCGGCACCCTGCTCGTCTGCGGCGACAGCCACACCTGCACGCACGGCGGCATGGGCGCGCTGGCCTTCGGCATCGGCTCGAGCGAGGTGGTCCACGTTCTCGCCACCCAGACCATCGTGCAGCGACGGCCCGGAAAGATGCGCGCCACCTTCGAGGGCAAGCGCCCTGTCGGCGTCACGCCGAAGGACATGATCCTGCATCTGATCGGCGTCATCGGCGCCGCCGGCGGCACCGGCTATGCCATGGAGTACGCCGGCAGCGCCATCCGCGACCTCGATATCGAGGGCCGGCTCACCATCTGCAATCTGTCGATCGAGCTCGGCGCCAAGTGCGGCATGATTGCCCCCGACGAGACCACCTTCGCCCATCTCAAGGACCGGCTGTACGCACCGAAGGGCGATGCATGGGAAGCGGCCGTCGCCGACTGGCGCACGCTGCCGAGCGATCCCGACGCCGTCTTCGATCGCGAGGTGGCGATCGACGTCGCCGACATCGCACCGCAGATCACCTGGGGAACTAGCCCGGAGCATGTCGTCGGCGTCGACGCCCGCATCCCCGATCCGATGACGGTCGGCGATGCCGACCGGCGCACCGCCCTGCAGGCCGCTCTGGAGTACATGGGGCTCGAGGGCGGCAAGCCCATCGCCGGCACGCCGGTCGACTGGGTGTTCATCGGCTCGTGCACCAACAGCCGCATCTCCGACCTGCGCGCGGCCGCCGCCATCGCCAAAGGGCGCCAGGTCGCCTCGACCGTGCGGGCCTGGGTCGTGCCGGGCTCCGAGAACGTCAAGCGGCAGGCGGAAGCGGAAGGCCTGGACCAGGTCTTCAAGCAGGCCGGCTTCGAGTGGCGCGAGCCCGGCTGTTCCATGTGCCTCGCCATGAACAACGAGACGGTCCCGCCCGGCCAGCGCAGCGTCTCCACCTCCAATCGCAACTTCGTCGGCCGGCAGGGTCCCGGTGCCCGCACGCACCTGGCGAGCCCGCCGATGGCCGCCGCTGCAGCGCTCGCCGGCCACATCGTCGACGTACGCACGCTGTGAAAAATCGAGCCGATCCGCCCAGGATCACCGGAGCAAGCCATGAAAGCGTTCACCGTCCTCGAAGGGCCCGCCGCGCCGCTGCTGCGCCCCAACATCAACACCGACATCATCATCCGCATCGAGCGGCTGCGCGATTTTTCAGGCGACAAGCTGGGCCCCTACTGCTTCGAGTCCTGGCGCTACAAGCGCGACGGCACCGAAGACCCCGCCTTCGTGCTCAACAAGCCGCCCTACCGCGAGGCGCGCATCATGCTGGGCGGCGAGAACTTCGCCTGCGGCAGCTCGCGCGAGGCGGCGGTGTGGGCCTTGCAGGCGTTCGGCATCCGCTGCGTGATTGCGCCCAGCTTCGGCGACATCTTCTACAGCAACTGCTTCCAGAACGGCGTGCTGCCCGTCGTCCTGCCGGCGAAGACGGTGGAAGCGCTGGCCGCCGAGGTCGAGGCCACGCAGGGCAAGGGCAAGATCAAGATCGACCTGGAGCGCTGCATCGTCACCTCGCCCAGCGGCAAGGAGTCCTCCTTCACGCTCGATGCCATGCTGCGCGAGGCCATGCTCAAAGGCGCCGACCAGATCGACCTGACGCGCGCCCGCGAGCCCCAGATCGCCGCCTTCCAGGACCGCGACCGGCAGCGTTTTCCCTGGCTCTACACTGCGGGCACTTCATCGGCCTAAGAGCCGCAAATCATGAGCGAGGGCCGATGAGCGTCGGGATCGACCTGTCCGAGAAGCTGGCCACCTTCACCGAGCACTGGTCGCCCCGCACCGTCGCGCAATTCAACGGCTGCGATGTGATGGTCGTGAAGGTGCAGGGCGAATTCGTCTGGCACAAGCACGACGACACGGACGACTTCTTCCTGGTGCTGAAGGGCACGCTGGACATCGAGCTTCGCGATCGCACGATCACGCTCGGTCCGGGGCAGATGTTCGTCGTCCCGAAAGGCGCCGAGCATCGCCCGGTCGCAAGGGAAGAAGCGCACCTGCTGCTGATCGAGCCGACGGGCACGCCGAACACGGGCGATGCCGAGACTGCCGCCCCGCGCCGACTTGCGTGACGCGGCGGCTCGCGCCCTCGGCGGCCGAAGCCTTTGATCATTTTGCCGAATTCGAGCAGAACGCGAACCGATCGAAGACGCTGCCCTGGGCGACCCTTTTTCTCGCCATGTGTCCACCACGGCACACAAATGCTCATCACCGCTGGAAAATGCAGGACGACCATAAGGCCATGAAGCAGCTATGTTTTCTTCAGTGCGATTGGCCGGGCGGAGCCGAAATCCCGTCGCCCCGCTCCGCGAACGTCACCACAAGCTCGCCATAGCGGGCGCGCACCCTCGCGAGTGCGGGACAAGAAGCAATCGCGCGACATCGCGTTCGCGGCGCATCGGGGGAGAACCTGCGAAATGGTTGTGTTGCATAGGAGCCTGGCAACGCTTGCGGCAGTGCTTGCCCTTCTCATCGTTTCCGTTCCCGCCTCTGCCGACGGCCCTCCGGGGCGCCCCTACTACGGCCGTCTCGATCAGCCCTCGATCTGGCAAGGCCTGTACGGCGGCGTCCACCTCGGATGGGGAGAATCCGGCCCGGCCGATGGCGTGGTCGGCGGGTTCCAGCTCGGCTACAACTGGCGATCGGGCCTCTTCGTCTATGGCCTGGAAGCGGACGTGTCGGCCGCCGACATCTCGCATACCGAGCACTTCATGGGCGCGACCGCGAAAGCCTCCATCGATTGGATGGCAACGGCGCGCGGCCGCTTCGGCTATCTGCTGACCCCCGGGCTGCTGGCCTACGGCACTGCAGGCGTCGGCATCGCCAGCGCGTCGGGCACCGCCGGCTTCCCCGGCGGTCCGCGCATCTTCGTGGACGACACCGAAACCGACTTCGTTTACGGCCTGGGCCTCGAGAGCAAGATCAGCGAGCGGATGTCCGTGCGGGCCGAGTACCTGGCCTTCAGCGATCTCGACATCGGCGTCTTTCGCGCCGGCCTGAATTTCAAGCTCGGCAACTGAGATCCCGGATCACCGCGGCACTTGCCCCTCGTCCGCTGGCGCACCGTCGCCGGCGGACGTTTGCTCGCACAAGCTTTTGCACGCGGATAGGGCACTGATCCCCCACACCCCCGCCCGGCGCATCACGTTTCAGAAACTGCGGGCGCGATAGACCGAGCCGGGAAAGCCGCCGGTTGCGAGATGGCATGGCCAGGGATCGGCGCTGGATGGGGCGCCGGCCACGTCCGAGTTATCCACATGCTCACGGCGAGGCGTTTGCGATATACCCGCGGCAGTCATATATATCATTCATCATCCTATGCGCCCCTGTGCGCATAGCGTGGTGCGGGGAGAGGCGTGGTCGCTTGATCGCGCCTCTTTCATTTTTCGCGCGCCACCGTTCGCTCGCCTCACCGTGGCCTCGCAAGGCCGGAGGCCGGGTCTCGGCTACTTCCCGGTTGCCGGGTTGTCGTCCACCAGGCCGCGTGCCACCGCCAGAAGGCATTGCTGACGGGCGAAATCGAGCTTCTGGAAGTCCTCGACCAGGGTGGCGATGCGCTCGGCATGCGTGGTCACGGTGTAGCGGAGATTTTGCGGGTCCTCCTGCACGGCCTGGGTAGCTATTTCAGCCGGCGGAAGGTCCTCGAAAAAATAGAACACGGGAACATTGTAGAGCTGTGCCAGAGCGGCGAGCTGGTCGGCGGGGATCAGTCGCTCCCCCGCCTCGTATTCCGCAAACGTCCGCAGCTCGACCCCCACGCCGCACGCGGCACGCCACACCGTCATCCCCATCTGGTCGCGTCGCAACCGCATGCGGTTGCCTATGTGCGCCCACAGCCGGTCGGCTCGCGGGACAACTGACGACTGCTGGCGGCCGGGTCTCTCTGTCATGAGGTCGTGCGCCCCCGAAAAATGCAATCAAATAAAAACACTAGCACAACGGCCCGGCATCCACGCCGAGCCTGGTGACGTACTTGAGCGACGTCAGTTCACAATACCCGATGCGCCATTCCAGTGGCGTACCATCCAGCGAGTAGTGAACCCGGTCGAGTTTCAGCAGGGGCGTTCCCGCGGCGAGGCGGAGGCGCGCACCAACCTCGGCGGTGGCGGGGGTGATTTCGATGCTTTCCGAGGCCGGCCCGAGCAGGACCCCGTGCTTCTGCGCAAGCACCGCGATCTGGAAGGGACGTGTGAGTTCATCACAACTGAGCCCTGCGAACCGCGACACCGCCACGACAATCTGCTCGAGCATGAAAGGGCCGTTGTAGTAGCGGACCTGCCGGCACCGGGCGACGATTTCCGGCCCCGGCAGGCCAAGCAGCTCCTGCTCCTGGGTGTTGGCGGGTCCGGGCGCGACGTCGATGAGCTCGACCGTGAAGGGCACCCTGTCGCCATTCTTGGTACGGATGTTGTCGAGCGGAAGCTGCGAGCCTTCGGCGTGGTCGCGAACGAAAGTGCCGCGGCCTTGGCGGCGTGTTATCAGCCGTTCCTTCTCGAGCGTTTCCAATCCCTTACGCAGGGTGCCGAGGCTCACTCCGAGCTGTTCGGCAAACTGCAATTCATTGGGAAGGACGGCACCGGGCTTGAACGTCCCCCGTGCGATCTCATGTGCCAGATAATCGCGAACCTGAAGATAGAGCGCGCGCGTGGAATTCTTCTTTTCGAAAGACACGGCACTTCCGCATCACTGCTGCAATGAAGCGATCATCCTCGAAGCCACGCTTCCTGGCAAGCGAACCTTTGGCGCCGATCTCCACGGCGCTCCACGAAGACGTTGCTTGCCGCAACGCGCCACCCTACGATGCGCGCCGCACGAGGCATTTTGATCTGCGCCGATGAGCCTGACCTTTTCCGACTTGCAATGTCGCCCATTCTCATAGACGAGCGCGGGAAGCACTGGGAAGCGCGGTCGCTGGCGCTGCGGTCGCGGCTGCGCGCCTCCATCGACGATGTCCAACTCGCTCAGTTCGCCATCCTCAATCTCGGCTTCATCGAGGTGACGGCGGGCAGAGACAGCGCTCGCGTCCGGTTGCGGCCGGCGGTGGTCGCACCTGCCGCCCTCGGCGCGCTCTACTTGTGGCTCCACAGGCGCAAGCCGCAGCGGGTTGTCGTGAGCTGGCACGACGGGCGCTGGCGCGACGAGATCGTGGGCTGGAGCGGAGACGGATGGCGGCGCCTTACCGCCGTGTTGGAGACCGCACGGCTTCCCGTTCCCGGGTATTCGAGAGGGCGCGTCCCTCTTGCGCGGCTGGGCGCCACCAACCCGCTCAGGCATCTGTTCGAGGACAGCTCGCGCCTCGCCGGCAGCGTGATCAACCCGCAGCGCCTGCCGACGCCCCTGCGCAACCGCTATGTCCTGCTTGCCGAGGATGGCAACGGCGAGCTGCGCGTGCGCGATTTCGGCGCGACGATGATGTCGCGATCGAAGTGGTGGCGACGCAGGGCGCGCGGCAACCGGATCGACGACATGCCGGATTGGAGCTATGGCCGATGGGTGGGCGAGGCCTACCGCGAGGTGCGCCGGACCGGACAGCCGCTGCTCGAGGACGTGAGGGCGGTGGTCGAGTGGCCCGAGGTCGGAACGTTCTCGCACGCCTACTGGCGCCTCATCGTGCCGCTCATCCAGCCGGGGCATCCCACGCGCCTGCTAGGCGTGACGGTGGACAACGGCGACGTCGGCGTGCGGCAGGCCCACTAGGAAGTCCTCGAGATCCGCGATGATCGCGTCCCGGTCGCTCCACAGGAGCGCAGCGGGGAATGTGCCCGTCGGGGTGTTCTCGAGGTCGACCGTCCACTCCGAATTGAAATAGCCCGCGGCTTGGGCGACGCGGCGCGTATAGATGTCCTGCGCCATGATCGTGCAGGTGAGCTCGATGTCCCATCTGGCGATGGCCAGCGCACGGGCGATCCGCGGCGTGATCGAGGGTAGGCCGCGCTGCCTGAAGTCGGGCCGGCACCAGTGCGCGCCGGTGAATGCCAGCCGTCCCGAGATCCGCCGCGCCGATGGCGCCGTCACCCTGACGGCCTCGCCTTCGCCGCGCATCGCTTCGGGATCGCGATAGAAGAGGCGCAGGCTCGTCGCCTCCTCGTGGAACGAGGTGTGGCGCCAGTCGAGGTAGCGGGCCGCCTGGGTGAGAACGATCTCGCCGGCATCATTGTATCCCAGCAGGCAGAAGGCCGTCTGCTCGGCGAAGCCGGCGCGCGCCGGATCGAAAATCGGCAGCAGCGGTCGCCACGAGTCGCTATTGGCCCGGTTGGCTGCCATCAGCTCGTGCATCGGGGCGAACGACAGGAATACGCCACGGTTCCGCGCCTCGGTGTCGGCCGCCAGCAGCAGTCGTCCGATCAGCTCGGACGGACCGTGCTCGATGACGAGGTTCGAAATGAAGGACGCCCGGCGCTCGCGCGCCGTCGGCCGCTCGGTTTGCGGCAGTCTCTGCATCGTCCCCAACGCTCCTGCCCCAACAGGCTGATTGCAATGGCGGAGCGTCCGCAACCAGGGGTTCTGCTTAACCCTAACCGGGACCTGTGCCTTCACTTCCGGATGGACGATCGTCAGAGCGCAGACGATATCGAAGTGAAGGGACCTGCCCCGGGGCGCCGTCCCACGCCGGAGCCTCTGCTTGAGCGTGGGAAAGCAGGCTGACCCGCCCCTCGGACCAAAAGGCCGAGCCATCCCATGCGAAGCGGCCCGGCGCGCAGTCAGATAGATTGCCTGTGCATCCTGGATTGTGCATGGCTAGGCCCGCGCAGGCTCTATCCCGCACCGGGCCTGCAACGGGGACCGGGCCCAGCCATCGATCAGGCTGGCGGCCGGTCCTTCGTTTTTGTGGGCGACTAGGCCGAAACCCAGCCCTGCACGACCGCCGCCTCATGACGGCAACGCTCAGGCGTGCCCAGAAGCTGGCGGTTGGTGTCGATGCGCTTCCACCAGAAGTGCAGGCCCTGCAGGTCGGTGAAGCCCATGCCGCCGTGCACCTCGGTGGTGAGCCGGGCGACCTCGCGGCATACATCGTCGAGGTGCGCCTTGGCCTGCAACGCGGCGAGCCGGGCTTCCTCAGGCAGCGCATCCTGAGCGTGCGCGGCAAACCACACCAGCGCCCGGCACGGCTCCAACGACGTGGCGAGGTCGGCAAGCGTGTGCTTGACGCCCTGGAACGAGCCGATCACGCGACCGAACTGCACGCGCTCCTTGGCGAAGGCCACGGCCCGGTCGAGCATCGCTTGCGCGGCTCCCAGCGTGTCGGCCGCCAGCATGACGCGTCCGGCATCGAGCACGCGCGTGCGCGCCGCGACCGGATCGTTCGCTGCCGACAGCACCACCGCCGCCGCACCATCGAAGGTGACGTCGAGCAGCGGCCGGGTGCGGTCCAGGCCCTGGATAAGGCTCGCCTTCACGCCCTTGGCATCGAGCGCCACGATCGCCGGCCTCCCGTCGGCGAGATAGATCATCACGTGCGTGGCGCCGCCGCCGTCGATGATGCCCTGCACACGGCCGGAGAGCGTTTTCCCGTCGTAGTCGACCTTGGCCGCGCCGGTCTGCCCGGCGCCGCCGGCAAACCCGACGGCGATGCGCACCTCGCCCGAGGCGATCCTGGGAAGCCATTCCTGCTGTTGCGCTTCCGTGCCGCTTGTTTGCAGCGCCAGGGGTGCCATCACCAGCGAGGCCGCGTAGGCGCCAGGCACGGCGTGGTAGCCGAGGCTCTCGGCCGCCACCGCGGCGTCGAGCACATGGAGCCCGGCGCCGCCATGCCGCTCGGGCACGGCAAGGCCGGTGATGCCCTGCTCGACAAGTGCCTTCCACAGTTGCTGATCGTGGCCGCGGCCCTCGGCGGCCAGTGCGCGGCGCCGCTCCATCGGCAGACGATCGGCGAGGAGATCCCGCAGCGAGGCTTCGAGCATCCTCTGCTCGTCGGTGAGCGCGAATTCCATGGCTCAACCCCCCGCCGGCGCAGCCGCTTTCGGCTCGCGCGGCAGCCCCAATCCGCGCTCGCCGATGATGTTCTTCTGGATGTTGGTGGAGCCGCCGCCGATCATCAGGCCAATGTCGTACATGTTGTCGATGTGCCAGGCGGTGGCTTCGTCCGTCTCGGCCGCCTCGTCCTTGGCATCGTAGGCGAGGCCGGCGGCGCCCAGCACATCGACCGCCAGCGACGACAGGCGGTAGCCGATCAGCGTGCCGTTGTACTTGACGATCAGGCGCTTGAGCCCGGAGTCCTCGCCGCGGGCCTGCTCGGTCAGCAGCCGCATGCCGTGATACTTGGACGCCATCACCTCGCCCTGCAGGCGCAGCAGCCGGTCGCGATACTCCGGGATATCCATGATGCGCTGGCCGTCGAGCGTTGTGCGCTCCATCAGCTCGCGCACGCGCGCCAGCCGGCTCGTCAGTTTGTTGGCATCGCCGAGCAGCAGCCGCTCGTATTTCAGGGTGACGTTGGCGACGTGCCAGCCGTCCCCTCGACCCATGACGATCTGGTCGACCGGTATCCGGACATCCGTGAAGAACGTCTCGTTGAAGGTTGCACGTCCCGTCATGGTGACGAGCGGGCGCACCTCGATGCCCGGCGTCTTCATCGGCACCAGCAGGTAGCTCAATCCCTGGTGCTTCGGCTTGTCGGGCTCGGTGCGGCACAGCAGGAACATCATGTCGGAATAGTGCGCGGAGCTGGTCCAGATCTTCTGCCCGTTGATGACGAATTGGCCGTTCTCGACCACGGCCCTCGTCTTCGCCGCTGCCAGGTCGCTGCCCGAGCCCGGCTCCGAGTAGCCCTGGCACCAGATGACCTCGCCGCGGATGGTCGGCCTGATCCACCGCTCGCACTGCTCCTTGGTGCCGACCTCCAGCAGCGTCGGCACGAACATGCTGATGCCCTGGTTCATGATGCCGGGATAGACATTGGCCTTCGAGATCTCCTCGGCGATGACGGCGAGCTCCAGCACGTCGAGCGGCAGCCCGAAGCCGCCGTACTGCTTGGGGATGTTGCGGCCGAAGTAGCCATGCTCGAGCAGCAGCCCCTGCCACTCGAGCGCCTTCGGGCTCGGCTTCTGGCGCCCGCCGCCGGGCTTGGGCGAGAGGTGGCCGTGCTTGGCAATGAAAGCCCGCACCTCCTCCTGCAAGGTCCGGTACTTCTCCGAGTAGCTCAGGTCCATGACTGCTCCCTTGCGAGCTTTCTCGCCGCTCACGCGACGTTGCCATGGCGGCACGCCACGCGACAAGCGCGCGATCTGCGCCACTCGGCGCTCACCGCCAGGCGAACACCGGCTGCTCCATCTGGTCCACGCGCGTGGTGCGGCCGGCCAGCATCTCGCGCAACTGGTAGATCATGGCGGCGGTCGGCGCGTGCACGCGCACGCCGTTCATGATGAGCCGGATGACGCGCCGCGCGCTCTCCGGGATTGTCACGAATTCCACCACGTCCGGGCGCATGATGTCGGCGATGCGGATGCGATGGACCGAAGCGACCTCGCCGGGATTGATGGATACGGTGGGATCGGCACCGGCCCACACCACCACGGGCGTGATCAGGTAGCCGGAGCGCGTGGGATAGTCGTCGAGGAGCCCAAGCACGGAGCTGGGATCGAGGCAGACCGCCAGCTCCTCTTCCAGCTCGCGCAGGGCTGCCTCGATCGCCGTCTCGCCGTCATCGCACCGGCCGCCCGGCAGCGCCCACTGTCCGCCGTGCGCGCGCAGGCGATCCGTGCGGCGGGTGAGCAGGAAGGTGGCCTCGCCGGAGCCGTCCAGGGAGCGCGTGAGGGCGATGGCGACCGCAGCCCGCGTGAGCCCGGCCGTCTCGGGGCCGGCGGGCATCCGCGTGAAGCCCGCCAGGCGGCGGGCCACCTCCTTGCGGAAGGCATCGCCGAAGGCATGCGTACCGGCGTGGGCGTGCGGCTCAGCCATGCGCACGGCCGGCCATCATCCGCACCGCCTTGTAGGTGATGACGATCTCGCTGCGCTGGTTGACGATATGGTTCATCGTCGTCACCACGGCACGATTGCCCCGGCTCGTCGGC
>DATFCC010000092.1:0-2144 GCA_035253505.1 Hyphomicrobiaceae bacterium | reverse complement strand
CCAATACACGACGGCGGAGGCGCTGGACCTGCTGGCCAAGGCGCGCATCCCCTCGGGTCCCGTGCTCAAGCCGCAGCAGACGCTGGACGACCCTCACATCAACGCCATGGGCTTCTTCCAGCCGACCGAATTCCCCGGCGCGCCGAAACCGGCGCCGATCGCCAAGGTGCCGGTCTGGCTGTCACAGACGCCTGGCTCCATCCGCCGTCGCGCGCCCACGCTGGGGGAGCACACGGACCAGATCCTCTCGAGCCTCGGCTACGACAAGAAGGCCATCTCCGCCCTGCGCGAAAAGGGCGTGGTTTAATTCGGGGCGCGTGGTCGCCAGACCGACCTTGACGCGAATGAACGGTGCGCAGAGACTGGCCTAATGGTTGACGAACCAGACGACCTTGTCCTGCGCTATCTTCGTCAGATCGATCAGAAGATCGACAACGTAGCGGAGGAGGTGAAGGAGTCGAAGGTGCGGGTCGGTCGGGTCGAGACCAGCCTCGCCCAGGTGCAAGTGCACCTCGCGGAACACTCCGTTCGCATGGATAAGATCGACAGTCGCCTGGACCGCATCGAGCGGCGCCTGACATTGACCGACGCTTGAGGCGCCGCCTCCAGTGACAGAGCCCATCGCCGCCGACAGCTTTCCCTACTTCGCCGAAGAGCATGGCATGCTGCGCAACACGATCCGGCGCTTCATCGCCGATCGGGTGGCGCCGTCTGCCGATGCCTGGGAAGAGCAGGGCTACGTCCCGCGCGAGACGCTGCGCGAGATGGGTGCGCTCGGCCTGCTCGGCATGCGCTACGCGCCCGAGTTCGGTGGCCAGGGGCTCGACACGCTCGCCAACGCCGTGCTGGCGGAGGAGCTGGGCCGCTCGACCTACGGCGGCTTCGCCGTCACCGTGCTGGTGCACACCGACATGGCCTCGCCCCACCTCAACAATGCCGGCACGCGCGCGCAACTCGAGCGCTGGATGCCCGACATCACCGCCGGCCGCAGAATCACGGCCGTGGCCATGACGGAGCCGGACGCCGGCTCGGACCTCGCCTCCATGCGCACGAGTGCGCGCAAGGCCGATGGCGGCTACGTCCTCAACGGCGCCAAGACGTTCATCACGAACGGCGTGCACGGCGACCTCTATTTCGTCGCCGCCAAGTCCGGCGCCTCCGGCCGCAACCGGCAGATCACGATGTTCGCGGTCGAGAAGGGCACGCCGGGCTTCCGTGTCGCCCGCGCGCTGAAGAAGCAGGGCTGGCTGTCGAGCGACACCGCCGAGCTGGTGTTCGAGGACTGCTTCGTGCCGGAAGAGAACGTGATCGGCGAGGAGGGCCAGGGCTTCTATGCGCTGGTCAAGAATCTGCAGAACGAGCGCATCGTGCTCTCCGCCCAGGCGCTGGGCGAGGCCATGAAGGCGATCGAGCTGACCCTCGACTGGGTCAAGCAGCGCAAGGCCTTCGGTGCATCGCTGTGGGACAAGCAGGTGATCCGCCAGCGCCTGGCGATGCGCCTGGCGCAGGTGGAATCGGCCCGTGCGCTCCTCTTCAACACCGCCTGGCGCGACACGCGCAACGAGAATGTCGTCAAGGAGGTGTCGATGCTGAAGGCGCTGGCCGGCACACTCGTCAACGACGTGATGTACGACTGCCTGCAATTCCACGGCGGAATGGGCTACATGCGCGAGAGCCCCATCGAGCGCATGGCGCGCGATGCCCGCGTCCAGTCGATCGGCGGTGGCGCCACCGAGGTGATGCTCGACGAGGTGGCAAAGCGCATTTGATTCAGCACGGACCGCCCTCGCCGGCCCGCTTCGCCTCATGCCCTCCCTGGTCCGGGGTGTCCGGCAGCGTCCGATACAATGGCGTGCTCAGATACTTGACACCGCAGTCGCACATCACGGTGACGACTGTGGCGCCCGGGCCCAGCCGCCGCGCGACATCGATGGCCGCCGCCACGTTGGCGCCGGTCGAAGTGCCGGCAAACACAGCCTCCGCCCGCGCCAGACCCCGCGCCATCTGCATGGCCTTCTCGGTTGAGATCGGAACGATCTCGTCGGCGATCTCCTTGCGCCACAGCGGAACGATGAAGCCGGCGCCCATGCCCTCGATCCGGTGAGTGCCCGGGCGACCACCGGACAGGACCGCAGACTCTTCCG
>DATFCC010000091.1:0-3030 GCA_035253505.1 Hyphomicrobiaceae bacterium | reverse complement strand
GCGTTTCCGGGCTCGGCCCGGCTGGGCCTGCACGCCGGCGAGACGGACCCCGGCTGGTGGGTGCTGACCGTGCTGCAGAAGCTCGGTCTCGTCTGGGGCATCAAGACGCCCGAGTGCCTGCCGCACCGACCCAACCTCGTGCGACTCGGTGCCCAGGGTAGGGTGCAATAGGCGAAGCCGCATTGCACCGCTTCATCGCTGCAGCGGCGCAATACGCTTCGCTATTGCGCCCTACGCCATCCCTCTCATCGGTTACCCGTCGAGCCGGCCGACGTCCAGGCGGTGGGCGATGCCCTGGGTCTGGCTGTTGAGGGCGGGATAGCGCTGCAACACGAGCGGATCGTGGCCCGGAACCACGCGCAGCGGCGAGCCGGCAAGCTCCGTCAGGCGCGTATAGCCGTTGAGCACGTTCTCGATGTCGATCGTCAGTGGGAATACCTTGCCCTGCTCGAAATTCTCGTAGAAGTGCGAGCTGTCGGAGGCGAGCACCACTGGGCCGCCGGCGGTCATCACGCGTACGCACTGCAACCCGCGGCTGTGCCCGCCGATCTTGTGCACGGTGATGCCCGGGGCCACCTCTCCGTCGCCGTCGTGGAACATGACGCGGCCGGAATAGACCTGGCGCACCATCTCGCAGACATGATCGCCGGTGAAGGGGAAGCGCAGATAGGCGTGGCACATGCAGGGGCCGGTGGCGTAGGCCATCTCGGCGGCCTGGATATGGAACCTGGCGCCGGGGAAGTCGCTCAAGGTGCCGGCGTGGTCGAAATGCAGGTGCGTGACGATGAGCTGGTCGACGCGGGATGCGGGGACCCCCAGGGTCTCCAGGGCGGCAGCGGGCGTGCGGTCGACCTTGCGGCCACGCTTGGCGGCTTCGGACGCCTCGAAGCCGCAATCGACGAGAACGGTGCGGTTGGCGTTGCGCACCAGCCAGACGTAGTAGGTGATGGGATGCGGCGCGTCATGGTCGTCGGCCATCAGGAAGCTGTCCGCGCGCCGGCGGCTGTCGTATCCGCCATACTTGATGGCCAGGATTTCGTAGGTCTCGG
Source organism: Hyphomicrobiaceae bacterium (assembly GCA_035253505.1). Lineage (GTDB taxonomy): Bacteria > Pseudomonadota > Alphaproteobacteria > Rhizobiales > Hyphomicrobiaceae > AWTP1-13. Next base: position 1,981 of record DATFCC010000091.1, on the reverse strand, counting down.
TGGTCACGGGCATCCTCCTGCAACAGCGTTGAATGCGATAGAATGGCGGGCGATGGAGGCCCTGTCACCCGCCGGGCCGGGGCAGGGTGGCGGCCTGGCCCGGAACGGCAGCGTCGCCGATCTGTTAGAATCGCGAGGCAGCCTGGGTCGTCGAAGCCAAGCCCGCGTAACCGGAGTATGCGACAATTCCCGTCAACGTCTCTTTCCTGCAGGAACTGCTCGGCACCGTTGCGGAGCAGGGACGCCAGCTTCTCCCGCGCTCGCTCGGCGGCTCGGGCCCCAAGGACGATCCCAGCGAGCTGGCAGCGGCCCTGCTGACGGGGCGCGGCGAGGCCTCCGGCGTCGCCATTGCTGCCGCCATCCTTGAAAGATACGCGACGCTTGAGCCGGACGGGCGCCGCGCCTTCCTGGGCTACCTTGCCACCATGCAGCCCGATCCGGGTGCCCTGGCGCAGGCGGCGCGGGATTATCTTGCGGCGCCCGACGCCGCCGCGGTGGCGGCGCTGCAGGAAGCTGCGGAAAGCCCGCGCCAGGAATTCTTCCGCCGGCTCAACCGTGCGCCCGGCGCCACGGCGCAGATCGTGGCCATGCGGCGCGACCTGCTCGGCTTCGCCGATCCGGCGCTGGCGAGCGTCGACCGCGACCTGATGCATCTCCTCGCATCCTGGTTCAACCGCGGTTTTCTGGTGCTGCGCCGGATCGACTGGCAGACCCCGGCCGCCATCCTGGAAAAGATCATCGCGTATGAGGCCGTGCACGAGATCCAGGGTTGGGACGACCTGCGCCGGCGGCTCGATCCGGCTGATCGGCGCTGTTTTGCCTTCTTCCACCCGTCGCTGGTCGACGAGCCGCTGATCTTCGTGGAGGTCGCCCTCATGCGCGACATCCCCGACGACATCCAGTCGGTGTTGCGCGAGGCGCCCAAGAACGGTGAGGCCGACGAGAAGCCGACCACGGCCGTATTCTATTCCATCTCCAACTGCCAGGAAGGCCTGCGCGGCATCTCGTTCGGCAATTTCCTGATCAAACAGGTGGCCGAGGAGCTGGCGAAGGAGCGATCGAGCCTGCGGACCTTCGTCACGCTGTCGCCCATCCCCCAGTTCGCCAGATGGCTCGAGCGTACGCTCGCCGACAAGGAGAGCGGGCTCGTCAACGACATCGAGCGCGAGCGGCTGAAGCTGCTCGACGAGGCCGACTGGATCTATACCTACGGCAATGAGGCCCTGCGGCCGCTGGTGATGCGGCTGGCGGCCCATTACTTCCTCAACGCCAAGAACCGCGAGGATTATCCCATCGATCCCGTCGCCCGCTTCCATCTCGGCAACGGCGCGCGCCTGGAGCGCATCAACTGGCAGGGCGACATATCGGCCAAAGGCCTGCGCGAGGCGCATGGGCTGATGTGCAACTATCGCTACGAGCTGAAGGACATCGAGCGGAACCACGAGGCCTACGAGAACGAAGGCACGGTGGCTGCGTCGCGGCAGGTGCACGCGCTGCTGAAGCTCGAACGGGCGCGGTCAGAGCCTGGCCGCTTCCTGCAACTGCCCAACCTTCTTTCGGCACGGGCCCCCGCCCGGGAGGGCAGCGACTAGCCTGGCCGGCAGGAGAGTTCTCTTGTTGCCCCAGCCGGGATCGGCAACCAATTCGCGGGCGGGGCTGGCGCGGGAGGCGCGGAATTCGGCTAATGTAGCGGCTGGCACACAGAGGTTTCGGGCCATGCGGTACGGCGAAGAGGATCGTAAGAGCGAGAACGTCGAGGATCGGCGCGGCGACGGACCCTTTGGCGGCGGGGGCCCGTTCGGTGGCGGCGGCCGGGGCATGGGCATTCCCATCCCGATCGGGGGCGGGGGCTTCAGCATCACCACGCTGCTCATCATCGGCGCCATCTGCCTCATGCTGGGGATCAATCCGCTCGAGCTGCTGATGGGCGGCGGGGACGGAATGCCACGCATGCCGGAGATGCCGCGCACGAGCCCGCGCA
>DATFCC010000090.1:0-2149 GCA_035253505.1 Hyphomicrobiaceae bacterium | reverse complement strand
AGCACATGGCCCTCGCCCGCGAGCCGGCGCAGGAGCGGCCAGACGCGAAACTCGTCGGGCAGCGAGGAGAAGCCGGAAATGACGGCCTCTGGCGCGAGCGGGCCGAGGAACTCAAGCCCATGGCTTGCGACCGCCTGGGCGGCACGCGTTACGGCGTCGGCATCACGCTGGACCCGCCACGCCTTGATGCGCTCGCGCAGCGCCTTCTTCTCGGCGAGAACCTCTCCTGCCCCGGTCATCGCGCGACACTAGAACGCAAGGCCTCGCCCGTCACGCCCTGCCGTCACCGGCAGCCCCGTTCGGATTCCTTCAAGGGCACCGCGCTGCTACCGGGCTGAGCCGCCGGCGCTACGTTAGAAGCAAGATCCGACAGCAACCCGACCGATCCGTGCACCAGGCTCCCGCCTCCGCGGGAATGACGTTCGTGGATGCCCTCGCACATCCCGATTGGCGTCACCCCCGCGGAGGCGGGGCCCAGGTCATGTCACCGACCGGGGCCGCAGGCCGCCGTGGCTCATGCGCGGAGGAACGCTGGAGAACAGGCGCTGGCCGAGCTGTGCACAGGTTCCCGGTTCCGCGGGAATGACGTTTGCGGTTGGCCTCGCACATCCCAAGAGACGTCACCCCCGCGGAGGCGGGGGCCCAGGCCACTCAGGCCGAGGGCTGCCGGGCGCCCTGGCTCATGCGCCGAGCAGGATTGAAGAACAAGCACCCGGCCGAACGGCATACGGGGTCCCGCCGCCGCGGGATGCTTGGCGTTGGCCTCGGCTGAAACGGAAAGTCGCAGAGCCGCCTGAGCCGTACGAGCGTAGATCCCGCTGGGTCCCTACGAGATGTAGGTGGGCGCCGTTTGTCCGAGGCCACGGCCTGGGTCAGGGACAGCTCCCGAGCGAGTCTTATAGGCCCCCGGGTCATGCTCATGACGCACCCCGCAGCCCTGCCTGGCGATACTTACGCCGAGTTCGCAAAAAATCAATGTGCCAGCGGCCGGCTGGTGAAGCCGCATCGGGCTCGCCCGAGCCTGCCGGCCACACGGCAGGGCGATTTCCACCGCGATAAAGCCACCGATTCGCGGTTCTCGCCATGGCGCGCCCAATTGCGCTACCAATGATCGAATGCCGCAGGCAAGCGCCGCTTGCGCGCCAAAGGAGGACGCAGGTCATGCCGCAGGATGGCACCACCGCACGGTCCCACCGTCAGTTCAAGGTCGTGGGCACGCGTCCCCTTCGTCCCGACGGCATCGACAAGGTGACGGGCAAGGCGCGCTTCGGCGCCGACATGCACATGCCCGGCATGCTCCACGGGCTCGTGCTCAGAAGCCCGCACGCCCATGCCCGCATCAAGCGGATCGACGCCGGGAAGGCGCTCGCGCTCGACGGCGTCAGGGCCGTGCTGACCTCGGCCGACCTGCCCGACCACTCCAACGGCGATCAGGGCCACCGCGACGCCCTCGAGAACGTCATGGCGCGCCGCAAGGCTCTTTACGACGGCCATCCGGTTGCCGCGGTCGCCGCGACCAGCCTGGCCGTCGCGCGGCAGGCCCTGAAACTGATCGACGTCGACTACGAAGTGCTGCCGCACGTCACCGACGTCGAGGCAGCGATGGCCCCCGATGCGCCGGTGCTCCACGACCACATCTTCACCCAGGGTGTCCGCCCCAAGCCGAAGAAGCCATCCAACATTGCTCACCGGCACGCCTTCGGCCGCGGCGACGTGGAAAAGGGCTTCGAGGCCGCCGACGTCGTCATCGAGCGCACGTTCCGCACCGCGGCGTCACACCAGGGTTACATCGAGCCGCACGCCTGCCTCGCGGATCTGAAGGCCGACGGCTCGGGCGAGGTGTGGTGCTGCACGCAAGGCCACTACATGGTGCGCATGACGTGCGCCGCGCTGCTCGGCCTCGATATTTCGCGTCTGCGGGTGACAGCCTCCGAGATCGGCGGCGGTTTCGGTGGCAAAACGGTCGTGTTCCTTGAACCGCTCGCGCTCGCGCTGTCGCGCAAGGCCGGCCGGCCGGTGAAGATGGTGATGAGCCGCGAAGACGTGTTCCGTGCCAGCGGCCCGACCGCATCGAGCTCGATGCGCGTCAAGATTGGTGTCAGCAAGGACGGGCGCATTACCGCGGGCGATGCGGAATTGAAGTTCCAGG
>DATFCC010000089.1:0-2789 GCA_035253505.1 Hyphomicrobiaceae bacterium | reverse complement strand
ACGGGGCCGCTCGGACCCTGGATCGTCACGGCCGACGAATTGCCTGCCGGCGCATCGGGGCTGCGCATCACGACGCGCGTCAACGGCGAGATCATGCAGGACTCCAACACCTCCGACATGATCTTCTCGACCGCGCGCACGATCGCTCTGCTGTCGGAGTTCATGACGCTGGAGCCCGGCGACATCATCGCCACCGGCACGCCCTCCGGTGTCGCGCACGCCCGCAAGCCGCCGCCGTGGATGAAGGCCGGCGACAGGGTCGAGGTGGAGGTGGAGGGCATCGGCGTGCTCACCAACCCGATCGCCGACGAGGCCTGAAAGTCCTTGCCGGACAGGTGCCTATGGAAAGTTCAGGTCGAGCTTGAGGTTAACCGGCTAAGTCGTTTACACTAAAGCACGCCTCAAATTGACGGTCGCCCGGCAACAATTAGTTTAGGCCACGGAAGTTGTGGCGGGTTGCGTACAGGAGAGGTCACGTGCGTAGTGTAGGACTGAAGCTTGCGCTGGCAACGTCGATGACGTTGATGGCAACGGGAACGACGTTCGCTGCCTTCTGGAACTGCGTGCCCGAGATCGACGGGGCCGCGGGCATCTCGGCGCTGGCCGCCCTGGTGTCCATGGCAATGATCGCCCATCACCGGCTGACGCGCTGAGGCGTCGGCACGTACTGCAGGTATCGGGCGCCGTCTCGCGTGGGCACTGCCTTGGCGGTCACCTCGGCATCTATCGGAATGCAAGCCAGCCGGTCGTTCGCCAGAACGGCCGGTTGGCTTTTGCTGTGCGCTGTCGAGGGGCTCGCCGCCTACTGGCTGTTCCAGCCGCCGGCCGGCGCATCCATGTGGCGGCCGGCGTTTCATCTTCGCGAGCTGATCTGGTGGATCGGCCTGTCGGCCGTGGCTTTCGCCGTGCTGGCCTGGCAGCAGCGCGCCGAGGTGATGGCGCAGTGGCGCGATGAGCAGGCCCGCCACGACTGGCGCCCGGCGCTCGCCATCAATCTGGCGCTCTTCGCCGGGCTTGCCCTCGTCACCCTCGCCTACACGTCGCAGGCGACGTCGCCCTCGCCGCCGCCGCTCTGGCTGATCGGAGCGTTCCTCCTGACGCTGGCCGCGACGGGCGTGTCACTCCTGCGTCTCGATTTGCCGATCGCCGCCCTGCTCGGATTGCTCGTCCGCTACAGGGGTCAGGCTGCGATCGCCGCCGTCGCGGCGGCTGCCGTCGTCCTCTTCGGCATGACGGCATTCGACGGCTGGCAGGTCATGGCCGAGGCCACGCTGTGGCTGACGAAGGGCATCCTCGATCTCTATGAGACCGGCGTTGCCATCGACACCACGGACAAGCTCCTGACCGTCAACGGCTTCACCGTCCAGATCCTCTCCTCGTGCTCGGGCTATGAAGGCATCGGTCTGGTGACCGCGTTCCTTTCGGTCTACCTGTGGGCGTTCCGCAACCAGTTGCGCTTTCCCCACGCGCTCATCCTGTTCCCGATCGGCCTGGCCGCCATCTGGCTCCTCAATGCCGTGCGCATCGCCGCCCTCATCAGCATAGGCGCCCACGTTTCGCCGGCCGTGGCCGTGCGCGGCTTCCACTCCCAGGCCGGATGGATCACGTTCCTGCTCGTGACGATCGGCATGATGGCGCTGGCCCACCGGTCCGCCTTCATTCGCGCGGGCCAGGGGCGCGCCCCGATCGCAGCCGGCGCTACCGGGAACGACCGGGCCATCCTCGGCTATCTGGCCCCGTTCATCGCGCTGATGCTGGCGTCGGTGCTCATCCAGGCCTCCGCGCCCTATGACCGCGCCCTCTACCCCCTGAAAGTGGTGGCCGTCGGCGCCGTGCTGTGGGCCTATCGCGACGTCTACGCGACCTTCGCGCGCAGCGTCTCGCCCATCTCCGTGCTCGCCGGATTGGCCGTCGGCGCCGCCTGGATCGCCACCGACCCGGGGCGCGCAGGCGAGAACGATCTCGGCACCTGGCTGGCCGCACAGGCGCCGGCCGCAGCGGGATTGTGGCTGGCGGTTCGCGTCATCGGCGCCACCGTCATGGTCCCGGCGGCGGAAGAACTGGCCTTCCGCGGCTTCCTGCATCGCTGGCTGATCTCACGCAACTTCCAGTCCATCGCCGTGGGACACGTCTCGGTGCTCGCACTCGTCGTCACATCGCTGCTGTTCGGGCTGATGCACGAGCGCTGGGTCGCGGGCACGCTGTCGGGCGCGGTGTTCGCGCTTCTGATGTACCGCACCAACCGCCTGTCGGACCCGATTGCCGCGCACGTGGCGGCCAATGCCGCGATCTGCGCCTGGGCCATCGCCTTCGGCCAGTGGTCGCTGCTCTGACGCGCAAATGAGCTGCGCCGGACGGGGCGAGCCCATCCGGCGCAAGTGTCTTCCGCTCTTCGTCCCGTCAGGTGCGCCTACTTGAGCGGCACCACGCGCTCGGGCTCGCTGAGCTTGTAGCTGAGCCCGAGGCGGGCCACGACGAAATCGTCTTCCCACTTTGTTCTGCCATTGCAAGGGACGCAGCCGCCGCTGCTATAGCTGTGCGTCTCCTCGCCGAGATCGACATAGAGCACCTCGGCTCGGAGCAGCCATCGATTGTCCCTCAGCAACTCGACGCCACCTCCGATCGCATATCCGACCATGAAGTCATCGTCGGATTGGCTAAATGGGAAGGACGGGACCGCGAACGTATGCGTCGTATCGGCATAGGCCAAGCCCGCTGTCGCGTACACGAGCGCGTGGTTATGAACAAGCACGCCAAGCCGGCCGCGCACCGTCCCGAACCAGTCGACC
>DATFCC010000088.1:0-7633 GCA_035253505.1 Hyphomicrobiaceae bacterium | reverse complement strand
CGATCAGCAGCTCCGGCCCCGGCGCCGCGCGCAGCAGCGCGAAGTCGACGTGCGCTTCGAGCAGCTTGCGCAACGGATCGAAGTTCAGCGGATTGAAGTCATAGGGGGAGAACAGGCCGGCCACCTGGGCCAGCGCGTTCGACTTGGAGAGGCCGGCGAGCCAGGGATAGTTGCGCAACAGGTCCGGCACGCCGGCCTTGGCGACGGCCTCCCATACCGCGCGCAGTTTGGCGCGCGCCGTGGCCCTGCCCCCTTCGGCGAGGCCCGCGGCCAGCGCCACGGCATTGACCGCGCCGGCGCTGGTGCCGCTGATCCAGCCGACCTCGATCGCCTCCTCCTCGAGCAGCCGCTCGAGGACGCCCCACGTGAACGCGCCGTGCGCGCCACCGCCCTCGAGCGCCAGGTTCAGGCGTTGCTTTCGCCGGAAGGAGATCAAGAGAGCGAACCCCCGTTCAATCCGTCGCGAGAGGCCGCGCGATGGGCGCCATCATGGAAGCACGTCGCGCACGAGCACGACGGGCATGCCACGCACAACATCATACTCGGCCTCCACGCGATATACCGCGGCAAGATGCTCGCGCTGCAGGACCTGCGCGGGTGGGCCGGCAGCCATGCAGCGTCCATCGCGCATGAGGATGAGGCGATGACAGAAGCGCGCCGCCAGTGACAGATCGTGCAGCGCCAAGACCACCGTGCGGCCCGCCGAAGAGAGCTTCGCCAGATGCTGGAACAGCTCCAGCTGATGCGCCGGATCGAGTCCGGAGGCGGGCTCATCGGCGAGCAGGATGCCGGGCTCCTGCGCGAGCGCCCGTGCAACCAGCACGCGCGCGCGCTCGCCGCCGGACATCTCGAGCACCGGCCGGTCCGCCAGGGCCGAGATATCCATGGCCGCCAGCGCCGCCTCGATGGTCTGCGCATCCTTTGCGTTCTCGCGGGCGCCCATCGGCTGGTGCGGCAGCCGCCCGAGCGCAACGACGGCGCGCGCGCTGAGCGCCCAATGCACGGTGCGCTCCTGCGGCAGATAGGCGAGGATCCGCGCACGCTCCGCCGCTGGCCGGTCTGCCGCCGGACGCCCATCCAGCAGCACCGTTCCCGAAGCCGGCTTCAGCAGGCCGGCCAGGATCTTGAGCAGGGTCGACTTGCCGGCGCCGTTGGGGCCGATCACGGCGGTCATCTCACCCGCATGCGCGGCGAGATCAAGGCCACACAGCACCTCGCGCTGCCCGAGCCGCATGCGCAGCCCTCTGGCCTCGATGTTCATGGCCCCAGCTCCCGGCGCGTCCTGAGCACCAGCCACACGAAGAACGGCGCACCGATGAGGGCGGTCAGCACCCCGATGCGCAGCTCCACCCATGGCTGCACAAGCCTCAGCCCCACATCGGCCAGGAGGAGCATGGTCGCGCCGCCGAGGAGACTGGCGGGCAGCAGCACACCCGGCCGATGTTGCGCCAATGGCCTGAGCAGGTGCGGCACGATGAGCCCGACGAAGCCGATGATGCCGGTGACCGCTGTTGCCGCCCCGACCGCGAGCGCCGTTCCCCCGACCACCGCGAGCCTGGTGCGCTCCAAGGTGATGCCGAGACTACGTGCCGCGTCCTCGCCGAGCGTGAGGGCGTCGAGCGCGCGCCCTACAGTGAGCAGCAGAGCGATGCCGGCCAGAATGAGCGGGGCACTGACCCAGAGCTGCGTGAGGCTGCGGTCCGCGAGCGACCCCATCATCCAGAATACCATCTCCACCGAGGCGAACGGGTTCTGCGACAGGTTGAGCGCCAGCGAGGTCAGCGCCGCGGCGATGCTCGATACGGCGAGGCCTGCAAGGATCAGGGTAACCGACCCGCCGCGCACACCGGCTAGCGCGACGACGAGCACCATGGCCACCGCCGCGCCGGCCAGGCCGCCCGCCGGCAAGGCCAGCGCGAACACCTGCGACAAGCCCGAATGAATGGATAGAACGGCTCCGAAAGCGGCACCGCCGGAGGCGCCGATCAGGCTCGGCTCGGCAAGCGGATTGCGCAGGTAGCCCTGCAGCGCCGCTCCCGACACCCCCAGCGCGCCGCCGACCAGCGCGCCCAGAACGGCACGAGGCACGCGGATCTCCCAGAAGATGAGCGCGCGCGCGTCCGGGCTTGCGCCGATGCCGATGCCGGTCGGCCCGATGAGCAGCGACAGGATGAAGGCGGCCATCGTTGCCGCGCCGAGGCCGGCCAGGAGATGCCACGTCGTGAGGCGAGCCGAGGCGAGCGTCATCGACGTTGTCTTTCGACGCGAACGCGGGCCTCGGCGAGAAGCGCCAGCGCGTCGGCGACATGGGGCGTGCCGCACAGCCAGTAGCGCCAGGGCAGTTCCACGGATGCTCCGCGCTGGCGCAAGAGCCGGATCACCGGATGGCGCAGATTGTCGGCGAGCGCCGTGCGGTACTCATCCATGTTGCTGGCAAGGACCAGCAGGTCGGGCGGCTCGGCCACCAGCACTTCAAGGGGCACCTGCCCGCCGCGCGTCAGGCGATACTCCTGCGATATGTTGCGAAAGCCGGCGGCGGTGAGGGCTGCATCAGCCAGGCTGCCGGGGCCGGATACGCTGCCGCCGACCTGATAGATGAGGGCGGTCGGCGGCGGCCCGGCAGGTGCCGGCAACCGAGCCAGCCGCCGGTCGAACTCGGCCACCATCGCCTCCCCCCTTTGCGGCTCGCCGATAGCCGCGGCAACGGTGCGGACGGCGGTGCGCACGCCGTCGAGGTCCGCCGCCTGCGGCACCACCACGACGTTGCGGCCGAGACGGCGCAGCAGGTCGACCGTGGCCGCAACCCCGAACGGGCCGGCCAGTATCAAGTCCGGATCGTAGCGCAGCACGTCCTCGGCGCCGCCGCGCGTGATGGCGATGCCGCGCGCCTTGTCCGGGATGGCCGACACGGCCGGATCACCCGCCAAATGCGTCACCGCACGGATGCGGCTGCGGTCGGCCAGCTCGATGAGGAGCTGGTCCGTGCACAAATCGAGCGAAACGATCCGCTCGGGCTTGGTTGCAGCCGGCAATGAGCCGGCCGCTAGTGCAGCCTGCGCGAGCACCGCCGTGCCTGCAGCCGTCAGGATAACAAGGCGGTGGGGTCGTGCTGCGCCTCGCACGCGTCGATCCTCTCTTGCGCCTGCGGCGCATTGCGGTTCGCCGCCGCCAGATAGCGCCTCGGCGGCGGTGGTGTCGATGGGCCAATTGCGCCGCTCCTGCAACCGCCAATCTCTTGAACAATTGCGTTCACGCCCGCATTTGCGTAGGTGCAGGGCCCACCGGCGTGTTGCCGATGAGTGCCATGCAGCCCGCAGACGAGACGGACCACTCATGACCGACGTGACATTGACGCAGGTGGCGCTTTTCCTGGCAGCCGCTGTGGTTGCGGCGCCGTTGGCCAAACTGCTGCGCATCGGCAACGTGCTCGGCTATCTGCTGGTCGGCGTCATGATCGGCCCGTTCGGCCTGGGCTTCGTCTATTCCGTCTACGAGGTGAGCTCCATCCTGCACTTCGCCGAGTTCGGCGTCGTGCTTCTGCTGTTCCTGATCGGATTGGAGCTGCGGCCCAAGCGCCTTTGGGCGATGCGCGCGGCGATCTTCGGTGTCGGCGGCGCGCAGGTGGTGCTGACGGCGCTGGTTCTGGCCGCCATCGCAATCGGTCTCGGACTGGCGTGGCCGGCTGCGCTGTTCGCCGGCCTCGCGCTGTCGCTGTCGTCGACCGCCTTCGCCTTGCAATTGCTCGAGGAGAAGGGCGAGCTGGCGCTGCGCCACGGCCGCCTCGCATTCGCGATCCTCCTGTTCCAGGACCTGGCGGCGATCCCGCTGATCGCATTGGTGCCGCTGTTTGCCGTGACGGCGGCCAGCGCGGCTCCGCCCATGCAGTTCTCTGCAGCACTGCAGGCCATCGCCACCATCGTCGTGGTCGTCCTGGTCGGACGGTACCTGTTGGACGGTGTCATTCGCCTGGTCGCGCGCACGCGGGTCAAGGAGGCGATGACCGCCTGCGCCCTGCTGACTGTGGTCGGGGTCACACTGGTCATGGAAAAGGCGGGGCTCTCGGCTTCGCTCGGCGCCTTCATCGCCGGCGTGCTGCTGGCCGATTCGGACTACCGGCATGAGATCGAGGCCGACATCGCGCCCTTCGAGGGCCTGCTGCTGGGTCTGTTCTTCACCGCCATCGGCATGTCGCTGAACCTCGCGCTGATCGTGGATCGGCCGCATCTGGTGATCGCTATCGTGGTCGGCCTGCTCGCGGTGAAGGCGGGCGTCCTCTACCTGCTGGGCCGCCGGGCCGGCCTGGAGGCTCATCCCTCGCGGCGGCTCGCCCTCGCCATCGCCCAGGGCGGCGAGTTTGCCTTCGTGCTGTTCAGCTCCGGCCTGACCGCGGGCGTCCTCGAGAAGCCGGTGGTCGATCTCCTGTCGGTTGCAGTCACCCTGTCGATGGCGGCCACGCCCCTCCTCCTTCTGCTCGACGAGATGGTGGCGCCGAAAGCGGTCGTCCTGCGCGCCTTTGATGCGCTTCCGGAGAAGGACGGTCACGTCGTCATCGCCGGTTTCGGTCGCGTCGGGCAGATCGTGGCGCGCATCCTGGCGGCCAAGCGCATTCCCTTCACGGCGCTCGACTCGGATCCCGAGCATGTCGATGGCGTGCGCAAGTTCGGTGCCCAGATCTACTACGGCGATGCCAGCCGCCCGGAGATTCTCGAAGCGGCCCAGACCGGCAAGGCGCGTGCGTTCGTGCTGGCGATCGACAATGTCGAGTCTTCGCTCAGGACCGCCCAGATGGTGCGTCAGCGCTATCCGCACGTGCCGATCTACGCCCGTTCGCGCCATCGCCGGCACACCCACCAGCTCATGGATCTCGGCATCGCCGTCATTCGCCGCGAGACCTTCCTGTCGTCGCTGGATCTGACACGCGAGGTGCTGCGCGGGCTCGGGCACTCGGAGCGCGACGTCCGGTTCGCCGTGGAGACCTTCAAGACGATGGACCGCAGGCGCCTGTACGAGGACTACAAGCACTACACCGACGTGGAGAAGATGCAGGCACGCGCACGCAGCTCCACGCAGGAGCTGCAGGACCTGTTCGCCCAGGATGCGGCCGAACGCGACAAGGCGGCCGAAAGCGAGCGCGCCGCGTCGTAGCCAGCGAGACAGTGAGCACTCGGCACGACGGCAGGATCAGCGCGCGCGCTCGGTCGTGCCCGCGTCGCGCAGGCCGAAGCCGGTCGTGTTGCCCTGCATCGGCGGGCGCGCCGCCGGCGGCAATGCGCCCGAGCGCGTGATATCGACCAGCTCGCCATTGCCGCAGGCGCGCTGGGGCTGCAACTCGGCGCCGAGACCCATGCGCTGCGTGGGCGCGCTCGGCGGGGAGAAAATCTTGCGCCAGCGTGCCACGATGCCGTCAGCCTGCTGGCGGGTGCCCGCCGACGTGCCGCAATAGATGTTCTGATAGATGTCCTCGATCCAGATGCGCTCGTGTTCGGGAGCGTTCTCGACCGCCATGCGGATAAGGGCCAGCGCCCGGCGCTCGTCCTTCTTCACGTAGCGGCCGCGCCAGAGCAGGTCGGCGAGCAGCGCCTGCGCGCCCGGGTAGCCTTCCTCGGTCAGCACCGACAGGTAGTGCATGCCGCGCTTGACGTCCTCCGGCGTGCCGCGTCCGCCGAGGTACACCTTCGCCAGCTCGAACTGCGCATCCTTATCGCCGAAGAATGTCGCCGCATGGTGGAGGTAGTCCACGGCGCGGCTCGCATCGGGTGCCAGACCGACCTCCTTCAGGCCCGTGCGGACATATCCAGCCAGTGCGGTGAGCGCCTTGGCGACGAAGGGGGCGCGCTGGCCGTCGTCGGGATCGACGTCGGCATTGTCGTCGGCGAGCTTCTGGAACAGCATGTACGCCTTGGCGTGGTCGGTGAACGCGCTGGCGTTGTCCGAGTAGATGCGGGCGAGATAGAACTCGGCGAAGAACCGGTTGAGCTCGGCACCCTTGGTGGCGGCCTCCTCCAGCGCCGGAATGGCGATCTCGTAGTAACCGGACTTGTAGGCGCCGAGGCCCTGCTCGAATGCGGCTTGCGGCGAAGCGTACCTGACGCTTCCCCCCGCCAGGGCCGTCGTCGCCGCGGCGATGAACGCCGCCGCCACAATCCCGCTAGATATCCGCATAGCAAACAACTTCCGCTTTGCCGCCCGCATGCGCGACCGCGCCCTTGCGCGCCGGCCTCACCTGAATCCGCATACTTCCACAGCACGCCGCTCTGACAGGCATGGGAAGCTCGGACCTGTCGAACGTCCTTGCATCCATGATGCATCGGCTCCTTGCAGTTTGCTGTGAACGCACCCGCCTAAGCGGCTGCCACAACAGGCTGCCGGCACATTCTCAAACGACTCAACCTCTGCAAGCGCGTTGCAGACGAGCCAAGACTGCAGATGACCGCGCGTGTTCCGCCAGTTGCGCGCACTACCCCGGTGAATGCCATCCGCAACCAATGTGGAGGCTGTTTGTGGCCCAAAGGTGGCACAAATGGACCGTTTTGTTGCGCAGCAGCAACAGGTCGTTAAGGATGCGAAGGGGTCCTCCCAGTTCGTGTTCCGGCGGGAACAGCCATTTCCGCGTGCGCGGGTAATGTCCTGCGAAATCGTAGGCCCGACCTGAGAGGGCCACTGCCGCACGCCAATGCTAATTTGCCGCACCCGGTGCCTGCAAAAGCGAGCCCCGCATGTCCCTCGCCGCCTCTGTCGATCCCGTCGCTCCGCCTCGCGGCAACGGTCCGAGCATCACGTGGGTGCCTCCCGCCGGGGGCTTTGCCGGTCTCAGCATTCTCAACGGCCTGCTCCGAATTCTGACGCTCGGGGTCTACCACTTCTGGGGCAAGACCGAGGTGCGCCAGCGGATCTGGTCGGCCGTGCGCATCGACGGAGAGCCCATCGAGTATCGGGGCACCGGTGGCGAGCTGTTCCGCGGGTTCCTGATCGTGTTCTTCCTCATCCTTCTGCCGATGGGCCTGGCAAGCTTCGCGTCCTCCTTGCTGCTGCCGCCGACGTGGCAGGGCGTCTACCAGATTGCCTTCTGGGGCGTCCTGTTCCTGCTCTCCGGTATCGGCATCTACCGCGCCCGCCGCTATCGCCTGTCACGCACGCGCTGGCGCGGCATCCGCGGCGGCCTCTCGGGCAACTCCGCTGAGTTTGCCTGGACGTATCTCTGGACGGCCATGCTCGTGCCCCTCACGCTGGGCTGGATCCTGCCGTGGCGCGCGGTGCGTCTGCAGCGGGCGCTAAGCGTCGATACGCGCTTCGGCGACAGCCCCTTCACTTTCACCGGCGTGGCCGGACCCCTCTACCGTCGGTTCTGGCTGGTTTGGGTGAGCAGCATCGTCCTCGCCATCGCCGCCATCGCTGCCATGGCGGCCATCGTCGGGGTGAGCATGCCGGGCGCCACGGGAACAGCCGCTCGCATGCCCCGGCTGGATGGTGGAAAGATCGCAGGCGTCGTCACCGTCATTCTCGTGGCCCTGCTGATCTTCGCCATGATCCGGGCCTGGTACAGCGCGGGCATGTTGAACTACTTCGCGGCCCATACGCGACTGCAGGGCACGGGCTTCACGCTGCGCGCCACCGCGCCCAGCCTCATCTGGCT
>DATFCC010000087.1:0-7254 GCA_035253505.1 Hyphomicrobiaceae bacterium | reverse complement strand
GCCATCGTCGATCCCGAGACGCTGCGTAGCGGTTGGCACAAGACGATCGCCGGCGTGCTCGGCGAGGCCACCCTGCAGGTGCCGGACTCCACCTGGAAGCAGAGCGGTGGGCGCAGCGGCCGGCATACCGAGCACCTCGGCCACCTGCTGAGCGACCTTCAGTTCCTGCAGCGTGCCTATCCGGGGGCCGCATGGTGAGCGCATCGCAGGATCTGCGCGAGCGCGCCTGGCATGCGGCGGCTGCCGTCGTGGACCCCGAGATTCCCGTGCTGACCATCGCCGAGCTCGGCGTGCTGCGGGGCATCGAAGTGGTGGACGGCCGCGTCGAGGTGATGATCACGCCGACTTACTCGGGCTGTCCGGCCATGAACATGATCGCACTGGAGATCGAGGCGGCGCTGGCCAAGGCCGGCATCGGCGGGGCTCGCGTGCGCACGGTGCTTTCTCCGGCCTGGACCACGGACTGGCTGACCGAAGACGGACGGCGCAAGCTGCGCGCGTACGGCATCGCCCCGCCGGCCCGCGCAGGCGGGCGTTGTGCGCTGTTCGGGGTCGAGGCCGTCACCTGTCCTCGCTGCGGCTCAGAAGACACCGAGCGCCTGTCCGAGTTCGGCTCGACCGCCTGCAAGGCGCTGTGGCGATGCCGCTCGTGCCGGGAGCCTTTCGACTATTTCAAATGCCATTGAGGCTGGACAGCCCCATGTCCACCTCCAGCCCACGCTTCCACAGCCTTACCGTCCGCGACGTCCGGCGCGAAACCGCCGATGCGGTGTCAGTCGCCTTCGATGTGCCCCCCGAGCTTGGCGATGCTTATGCGTTCGCGCCGGGACAGTATCTGACGCTGCGCGCCACCTTGGATGGCGAGGACATGCGCCGCTCCTACTCGATCTGCTCGGGGCCCGGCGATGGCGAGCTCCGGATCGCCGTGAAGCAGGTGGAAGGCGGGCTTTTCTCCACGTGGATCAACGCAACGCTGCGGGCCGGCGACCGTCTCGAGGTGATGACGCCGACCGGCCGGTTCGGCCTGCGGGCCGCGGCCGAGGGCCGGCAGACCTACGTCGGCATTGCAGCAGGCTCCGGCATCACGCCCATCCTCTCGCTGATGCGCAGCATCCTGGAGGGGGAGCGCGACAGCCGGTTCTTCCTGTTCTACGGCAACCGGTCCTCCGCCAGCGTGCTCTTCAGCGAGGCGCTGCACGAGCTGAAGGATCGCTACCTCGGCCGGCTCTCCCTGTTCCACGTGTTGTCGCAGGAGGAGCAGGACCTCCCCGTGCTCAACGGCCGCCTCGACGGCGCCAAGGTGCGCCTGCTGCTCAGCACGCTGGTGCCCGCGTCGATGGTCGATCACGCCTTCATCTGCGGGCCGGAGGGCATGGCCGAGGAGATCGGGCCGGTGCTCGAGAGCCTGGGTATCGCGCGCGAGCGAACCCACGTGGAACGGTTCGTATCCGCGCTCGGCGGCCGGCCGCGTACAAGGCCTGCCGTGGTTCCGGCCGATGCGCCGGCGACGGTGGCGACCGTGGTCTTCGACGGCAAGCGCCGGGATATCCCCGTCGCCGCGGCCGAAGCGATTCTCGATGCGGCGATCCGCGCCGGCGTGGACCTGCCCTACGCCTGCAAGGGCGGCATGTGCGCCACGTGTCGCGCCAAGGTGGTTTCCGGCTCGGCCGTCATGGACGTGAACTATTCGCTGGAGCCCTGGGAGCTGGAGGCCGGCTTCGTCCTCACCTGCCAGGCGCATCCGCAGGGCGACCGCATCGTAGTCGACTACGATCACGTCTGATCGATGCGATCTGCCGCGCCGGGGACCGTCGAGGTCCGGCTGCACGGCGCTTTGTCCATTCGCTCTACGTGACGGCTCGATGACGGCGTGCGAGTGATCGGCTTGCACCCTCGCCACGCTCGCCCCAAAACCGGGCCGCCGTCACACGCGTGTAATGCGACTCCGTTTGTTTTCTGCCGGAGAGGCGAGTCGGAGCGCGGCCCGCCTGCCGGAGGGCGCACGGCATGCGGATCCTCGTGGCCACCGATGCGTGGCATCCCCAGGTCAACGGCGTGGTGCGCACCTACGAGCGCCTGGCCGAGGAAGCCCGTGCGCACGGCGTGGAGATCGTGTTCTTCACGCCGGCAGGGTTTCGCACGGTGGCCTGTCCCGCCTACCCCAGCATCCGGCTGGCCCTGCCCAACAGGAAGCTCGCCGCCGAAGCGATCGAGTCCGCGGATGCCGACTTCATCCATATCGCCACGGAGGGCCCCGTGGGGCTGATGGCACGCGCCTTCTGTCTCAGGCGTGGCCGGCCCTTCACCACCTCCTACCACACCAAGTTCCCCGAGTACGCCGCAGCGCTGCTGTCGATACCGCCGCGCTGGTCGTTCGCGGTGATGCGGCATTTCCACAATTCGAGCGCGGGCACGATGGTGGCGACGCCCTCGCTGATGGCCGAGCTGCGCGAGCGCGGATTCCGCCACCTGCTGCCCTGGACGCGCGGCGTCGACACCCAGCTCTATCGCCCGCGCCCGGATCGGATCTTCGGCTCGAGCCGCCCCGTGTTTCTCTACGTCGGGCGCATCTCCAAGGAGAAGAATCTCGAAGCGTTCCTGTCGGCCGACCTGCCCGGCGTGAAGGCGGTCGTCGGCGGCGGTCCATATCGCGCCGTCCTCGAGCGGCGCTATCCGGAGGCCATCTTCACCGGCCCCAAGTCAGGCGAGGAGCTGGCCCGGCACTATGCCTCCGCCGACGTCTTCGTGTTTCCGAGCCGCACCGATACGTTCGGGCTCGTCATGCTGGAGGCGATGGCTTCCGGCGTTCCGGTTGCCGCCTATCCCGTCACCGGGCCGTGCGACGTCGTCACAACGGGCGTGAGCGGCGTGCTCGATGAGGACCTGGCCGGCGCCGCCCGCGCCGCCCTCGCGCTCGACCGCCGCCGGGTGCGGGAGGATGCCTTCCGCTTCAGCTGGGCCAAGGCCGCGGAGCTTTTCGTCGACAACATCACGCGTGCCTGCGGATACGGCTCTGCCGCCGGCAGCCGGCGCCCCGCGGCGCGGCGGGCCGCGCATCCCGCGCTGGCGTTGGCATCCAAGTCGCCATGACGGGTGCATGCTTTGTGATCTCGTCCGCCCTGACATCAGGATGTCATTCGAGATGCGTAAAAGCGTCAAACGCCCGCCGGTAGCGCGGAGCAGGTGAGCGGGGTTCGTCACAACACGGCAAGCGGGTTGCTGGTGCTCTTGCGAGCACGCAGGCGGTCCGCGCGCGATCGAGGAGCTGCGACCGGCACATGGCGGCGACAGAAATCGACAGAAAGGCGGTCGAGAGGGTCTACGGGCGCTGGGCGCCCGTTTACGATCTGGTGTTCGGCGCGGTCTTCGAACGCGCACGGCGCGCGGCCATCGCCGCCAGCGAACGTGTCGGCGGGCGCATTCTGGAGGTCGGCGTCGGAACGGGCATATCGCTGCCCTACTACTCCGACGAATGCCGCATCTACGGCATCGACCTTTCCGAGCAGATGTTGCGCAAGGCGCGGCAGCGCGTGGCCGAGCGGCACCTGCACCACGTCGAGCGCCTGGCAGTGATGGATGCCGAGCGCCTCGACTTCCCCGATGCGTCCTTCGACGTGGTCGTTGCCCAATACGTCGTCAACACGGTGCCGCACCCGGAAGTCGCGCTCGATGAGTTCGCGCGCGTGCTGCGGCCCGGCGGCGAGATCGTCCTCATCAACAGGGTCGGCGCCGACGCGGGCCCGCGCCGCGTGTTCGAGCATCTGTTCCAGCCCGTGGCCAACAAGCTCGGCTGGCGCTCCGAATTTCCGTGGGAGCGGTTCGCGCACTGGATCGCCGACAGCCCCCACGCCATGCATCTGATCGAGCGCCGCCCCGTGCCGCCGCTCGGCCACTTCTCGCTGATTCGGTTCGGCAAGGCGGCGGCAGGTGCAGCGGCCTCCCGGTCCGCGCCATCGCCGTCTGAAGCAACGCCGTCCATCGACACCAAGGAATGGATACCATGAGCAGGTTTCTCGACATCCTCCGCGAGCAGCGCTGGGACGATCATCGCTACTACCATCACAGCCGGATCAACCAGTCGCTGCACCTGCTGAGCGCGCTGAGCTTTCTGTGCGCCTACGTGCTCGTCTTCAAGCACCCCGCCGTCGCGGTCCTGCTGGCCTGGCTGGTCGGCATGACCAGTCGGCAGGCGGGGCATTTCTTCTTCGAGCCGCGCGACTACGACCACGTCAACGACGCGAGCCACGAGCACAAGGAAGAGATCAAGGTCGGCTACAACCTGCGCCGCAAGGTCGTGCTGATGACGATCTGGGCGCTGTCGCCGCTCGCGCTTTATGTCGATCCGACCCTGCTCGGCATCTTCGTGCCGCATGCGACCACGGCCGAGTTCCTCGATCACGTGGCGCTGATGTGGCTGGCGATCGGCGTCGGTGGCTTGCTGTTCCGCACGGTGCACCTGTTCTTTCTTGCCGATGTCCCGACCGGGCTTGCGTGGATGACCAAGATCGTCACGGATCCATTCCATGACGTGAAGCTCTACTACAAGGCGCCCCTGCACTTGATGCGCGGCGAGCTGGTCGACCCGATGTCGCATGTGCGGCACGGCAAGGAGGCCGCATCGGGCGATGAGCCGCTCGCCTCGCGCGGGACGGGCTAGGTCTGCTGGTGCGCCGGCAGCGGCGTCGCACGGCGGCTGCTGGCCAAGTGCGCCAGGGTCTCCCGCAGGATCTGCCGCCGGATCGGGCGCGCTTGCGACGCGGCGTCGGCCCACCACCAGCCATCGTCATGCATGGCCCGGCAGGCGGCAACGAAGCGCTCGGCCACCGCCGCGAAGTCCTCGTCCGTATAGTTCAGGCTGAAGATGAGGCGGCCGGTGCCGATCCAGCTCAAGGCCAGGCCCTCGGCGCGGAGGTAGAACTGAAGCATCCAGTTGTAGCGCGACGGCCGGGTGTAGCAGACCGTCCACACCGACGACAGGTTGGCGACGCGAACCGGGAGGCCGCCCTTCTCGAGACGCGCGTTGAGCGCTTGTGCCCGGCCGTCCCAGAGGGCGTCGAGATTTTCGTAGAGGCGTCTGATTTCGGGACCCTCGAGCCGCGTCAGGAACTCGTGCATGGACCCCATCACGCTGGGGTGCGCATTGAAGGTGCCGCGGGCGAAGCACACGTCCACCGGACGGTCCTCGCGATAGCGCTTCATCAGGTCGCGGCGGCCGCATACGACGCCGACCGGCAGCCCGCCGCCCAGGGTCTTGCCGTAGGTGACGAGATCGGCTTTGACGCCGAAGTATTGCTGCGCACCACCGGGTGCCAGGCGGAATCCGAGAAAGATCTCGTCGAAGAGGAGAGGGATGTCGCGCTGCGTGCAGACGGCCCGCAGCTCTCTGAGCCACGCGGTGTAGGCCGCTTTGTCGAAGCCCGCGGCGCGGCCACTGTCGACAAGCGACGTATCGGCCGGAGCCGCCGCATTGAGGTGAAGGGCCTGGACCGGATTGACGAGCACGCAGGCGATGTCGCGCCGCGTGCGCAGCACATGCAGCGTCGCTGCCGACATCTCGGCCAGCGTGTAGGTCTCCCGCGCCGGCAGCGGGTTGCCGACACCGGGCTGAACGTCGCCCCACCAGCCGTGGTAGGCGCCACAGAACCGCACCAGGTGCGTGCGGCCCGTGTGGTAGCGGGCGAGTCGTACCGCCTGCATGACGGCCTCGGTGCCCGACATGTGAAACGACACTTCGTCCAGGCCCGATATCTCTCTGAGGCGCGCGACGTTGTAGGCGACCACGGGATGATAGGCGCCGAGCACGGGACCGAGATTGCGGACCTTCGCGTATCCAGCCTCCATGCAGGACTTGTAGAAGTCGACCCCGAACAGGTTGACGCCGTAGGACCCGGCCACGTCGTAGAAGCGGTTACCGTCGAGATCGGTCAGGGTCACGCCCTGCGACGAGCCGAAGAACGAGCCCGACCGGAGATGCTCCCGCACCAGGCGGCTGTACTGGAAGGGGACGCGGTAGGCGTCGGTGAACTGGAGGTCGGAGATGGCCTCGCGCGCTTGCGCGGTGACGCGGCGGGTCTCGGGAAAGCGGTCGCGGTAGACCTGCGCCAGACGCATGAAGCCATCGCGCCGCCGGCGGGCCACGTCGCCGGGTGCCCCGTCGGAGTCGAAGAAGCGGTCCTCCCCGAACTCGTAGAACGGCACCAAGCCCGCCACACGGCTGGCCATGCGCGCGTGACCGGCCAGCGATTTGTGCTTGGCCCTGGAGAGGTCGAGACGCGCCTTTGCCCTGGCCACGACCGCCGCCGCGGCAACCGCACCGAGGGCGCAGAGCGCCAGTGTCGCGAATCGTTCATCCATGGCGCCCGAGGCTACGCGGCGAAAAATAACGTGGCATGACAATGCGCGCTTTCATCGACC
Source organism: Hyphomicrobiaceae bacterium (assembly GCA_035253505.1). Lineage (GTDB taxonomy): Bacteria > Pseudomonadota > Alphaproteobacteria > Rhizobiales > Hyphomicrobiaceae > AWTP1-13. The sequence continues at coordinate 840 of DATFCC010000087.1, read as the reverse complement.
GGATCGTCCACCACGAAGGCTTGAATTTCACGCTGACCAACCGGCTGCCGCGACGGCTCGCCACGCGCCTGATGGGCTGGCTGAGCAAGGTCGAGCAGCCGCTGGTGCGGGATGCGTCGATCGGCATCTGGCGCCTGTTCAGCGATCTCGATCTCAGCGAGGCCAAGAAGCAGCGGTTCACCAGCCTGCACGACTGCTTCGTTCGCGAGCTCAAGGAGGGTGCCCGGCCGATTGACGGCGATCCCGGCATCCTCATCAGCCCCTGCGATGGGATCGTCGGCGCCTGCGGAGCCATTGACGGCGCCGAGCTGTTGCAGGTGAAGGGCGCGAGGTATCCCCTGGCGGAGCTGTTGCGGGACCCCGAGCTCGCGGATTTCTATCGCGAGGGCTGCTATGCCACCTTGCGGCTGACGGCGGCGATGTATCACCGCTTTCATGCGCCGCACGATTGCCGCGTGGAGCACGTGACCCACATCTGGGGCGACGCCTTCAATGTCAACCCGCCCGCGCTCAGGCGCGTGGATAAGCTCTTCTGTCGCAACGAGCGGGCCGTCATCCGCATGCGCCTGCTCGCGGACGGCACGCGCATAACCCTCGTGCCGGTGGCGGCGATCCTTGTCGCCGGCATCCGCCTGCGCTTCCTCGATCTGGTGGTCGATCCCCGCTCTGGCCCGATTGCGGTGCCATGCAGCCCGCCCTTCGCCAAAGGGCAGGAAATGGGCTGGTTCGAGCATGGCTCGACCATCATCGTGCTGGCTCCGCCTGGAGCCGCGCTGGCAAACACCGTGACGACCGGCGCCACCGTCCGCATGGGCGAGCCCTTGATGCGGCTTGGCAAGG
>DATFCC010000086.1:0-3082 GCA_035253505.1 Hyphomicrobiaceae bacterium | reverse complement strand
TGAGGCGCCGCTCAAGGCCGCGATGATCCGCTACGGCCTCAACGTGCTCGGCCTGTCGGTGATCATCTCGGTCATCACGGCGGCGCTCGTATACTTCGCGCTCAACGGGCTTCTCGTGCAGCCGATGATGCGGATTGCCCGCAACATGCTGCGCTTCAGTCAGAACCCGGAGGACGCCAGCCGCATCATCGTGCCCACACCGCGCCGCGACGAGATCGGGACCGCCGAGCGCGAGCTCGCCCACATGCAGCAGGAGCTGACGCAGACGCTGCAGCAGAAGAGCCGGCTGGCGGCCCTGGGCCTGGCGGTGAGCAAGATCAACCATGATCTGCGCAACATGCTGGCCAACGCCCAACTCATCTCCGACCGTCTGGGCAGCCTGCCCGATCCCGCGGTACAGCGGTTCGCACCCAAGCTGATCGCCTCGCTCGATCGCGCCATCAACCTCGCCGACAGCACGCTCAAGTTCGGGCGCGCCGAGGAGGCACCGCCCAGGCGCGAGTTCTACCCCTTGCGCCCGCTGGTGGAGGAGGTGGGCGACGGGCTCGGGCTGCCGCGCGATGGTGCCATCTATTGGACCATCGACATGGCGGACGGCCTGCGCGTGGATGCCGATCGCGACCAGCTCTTTCGCGTGCTGAGCAACCTGACACGCAATGCCCTGCAGGCCCTGGAGCAGCAGGAAGGCACCGTCGGCCACATCCGCGTGCACGCCGTGCGCGACGATACACGCGTCACCATCGAGGTGAGCGACGACGGCCCGGGCGTACCGGAGAAAGCGCGCGCCCACCTGTTCCAGGCGTTCCAGGGCTCCGCGCGCAAGGGCGGCACCGGCCTCGGACTGGCCGTGGCGCTGGAGCTCGTGCACGCCCACGGCGGCACCATCCGCTTGCGCGACACAGACAAGGGCGCCACCTTCGAGCTCGTGATTCCCGACCGCGGCGGATAGGCGCCTTGAATCGCGAGCCCCAAGTCTTCGACCTGGCCATCATCGGCGGCGGCATCAACGGCTGCGGCATTGCCCGCGATGCGGCCGGACGCGGGCTATCGGTGTTCCTGTGCGAGAAGGGGGACCTGGCAGAGGGAACATCATCGCGCTCCACCAAGCTGATCCACGGCGGCTTGCGCTACCTCGAGCAATACGACTTCCGGCTGGTTCGCGAGGCTCTCACCGAGCGCGAGGTGCTGTGGCGCATCGCGCCGCATATCGTCCGCCCGCTGCGCTTCGTGCTGCCGCATCAGGCCGGCCTGCGCCCGGCATGGATGTTGCGCGCGGGCCTGTTCCTCTACGATCACCTGGGCGGCCGGCGGCGCCTGCCCGGCACGCGCGTGCTCGACCTGTCTTCGGATGCGGCCGGCAAGCCGCTGAGGCCCGGGATCTTCGGCACCGGCTTCGAGTACTCGGACTGCTGGGTCGACGACGCGCGCCTGGTGGTGCTCAACGCGCGCGACGCCGCCGAGCGAGGTGCCACGATCCGCACGCGCACACGTGCCGTCGCCGCCTCGCGCACGGGTGGCATCTGGCACCTGACGGTAGCCGCGCACGGCAACGCACAGGAAACGATCGCCGCGCGCGTGCTCGTCAACGCGGCCGGCCCGTGGGTGGAGGAGGTCGCAGCGGTCGGCGCCGGGCGGCAGGGGCCGCGCCGCGTCCGCCTCGTACAGGGCTCCCACATCGTCGTGCCGAGGCTGTTCGATCACGGCCGGGCCTACATCTTCCAGCATTCCGACGGCCGCATCGTGTTCGCAATTCCCTATGAGGCGACATTCACGCTGATCGGTACGACCGATCGCGACTATGCCGGCGATCCCTCACGAGTGTCGGCCACCACCGAGGAGATCGCGTACCTCTGCAAGGCCGCAAGCGCGGTTTTTGCGCGCGGCGTGTCCCCGGAGGATGTGGTGTGGAGCTACTCCGGCGTGCGGCCGCTGCAGGACGACGGCACCAGCGAGGCGAGGTCGGCCTCGCGCGACTACCTGCTCGAGCTCGACGATCCCCAGGGCAAAGCGCCCCTGCTGTCGATCATCGGCGGCAAGATCACCACCTACCGCCGCCTCGCCGAGGCGGTGCTGGAGCGCCTCGGCCCCTATCTGCCCGTGGTGGGCGGGCTGGCAGCCGGATGGACCGGCACCACGCCCCTTCCAGGTGGTGAATTCGATGCGGGCGACTTGCCGGCCCTCGTCGGGCGCCTGCTGCGCAGCCAGCCGTCCCTCGATGAACCGCACGCCATGCGGCTGGTAGGCGCTTATGGCACGCGTGCGCAGCGCGTCTTGGCATCGGCGCCCGTGCAGGGAGGCCTCGGCCGCCATTTCGGTGCGACGCTGACCGAAGCCGAGGTCCGCTATCTCGTGGATCAGGAGTGGGCGGCAACGGCCGAGGACGTGCTATGGCGTCGATCCAAGCTCGGGTTGCACATGACGGCGCAGGAACGGGCAGAGGTCGAGACGTGGATGCGCCGGGAGATGCCGCTGGCGCAGACCGCGTAGCGGCCGTCACGCCGCGCGCGTGTCGCCCTGGCGCGCCGCATCGCCGCCGATCCACCGCTCGAGCATGCGGCTGAGCTCGTCCTTGTCGAACGGCTTGGCGAGATAGTCATCCATGCCCGCCTCCAGGCAGCGGCGGCGATCCTCGTCGAAGGCGTTCGCGGTGACCGCGATGATCGGCGGTGCGCTCCCGACCTTCGGCGCGTAGAGCTCCTTGATCTCGCGGGTCGCCTCCAGGCCGTCCAGGACCGGCATGTGCGCATCCATGAGCACGATGTCGTAGGGCCGGTCGGTGCCTGCCAGCACCCGCTGGAACGCGTCGACGGCCTCACGTCCGTTGACGCAATGGTGGACGCCGCAGCCCACCTTCTCGAGCATGCGCCTGGCAAGCAGAGCATTGATGTCATTGTCCTCGACGAGCAATACGAAAGGCGAGGAGCGAAACTGAAACTCACGGCGTGGCTCGGGCGCGGCCTGCGCGGGCTCCGTGGAGTCGTGGGCGGCGCCGAGCTGCGTCAGGACCGATTGCGGACGAACGGGGCGGACGAGGTAGGCGTCGAAGCCCATCTGGCGGAAGCGCGCGAACTCGGCCTTGGCG
>DATFCC010000085.1:0-5034 GCA_035253505.1 Hyphomicrobiaceae bacterium | reverse complement strand
TGGGCGTCGGCTGGGCGGCCGGCCGCACCCGCCAGGCCGGCGAGGACAAGCACCCCGACGCCGGCGACGACGGCGCCGTACAGCACGACGGAATGCCGCCAGCCGATGGCAAGGATGCCGAGCCCCATGGCGGCAGCGACCGACATCTTGCCGACGTCGCCGACGAAGTTGTAGACGCCCAGCGCGGCACGGCGTGAGGCACCGGCATAGACGCGGGAGATCAAGGTGGAGGCGATCGGATGCTGAACGGCCGATCCGGATCCCGCGACCAGGATGAGGACGCCGAGCGCGGCATGGCTATTGGCAGTGGCCAGCAGGGCGAAGGCAGCTCCAGCCAGCATCGATCCCACTGCAAGCAGGGTGCGCTCGCCCACGCGCTCGGCCAGCATGCCGGCCGGGAGCTGGAGGCAGGCCATGGCGCTCGAATAGGCCATGCGCAAGGTGCCGACCTGCAGGTAACTGAGCCCGAAGGCCTCAGCCCAGACCGGCAGCAGCACGTAGAACGCGTCGGCGATGCCGTCGTGGACGAAGTGCGCGGTGCAGGTCGTCGCCAGCGTCCGCCGCCCACCGGTGCCGGGCTCCGCGGCGTGCGGGCCGCCTGGCTGTTCGCGGATGCTCATTGCCGATTGCCCGTTACCTGCCCTCGCAGTCACGCGCTATAACGGGCAGGCGCCAAGGTGTCCACGGCGCGCTGGTGGAGGCTCGCGGCGCCATTGGAGGCCGGGCATGATCGTCATTGAACGCAACGGCGAGACCAAGGTCATCACCGGCTGGCGCGCATGGCTGCTGGGGACCGCAATCGGCACAGTGACGATCCTCGTGCTGGGTCTCGTATTCGTCCTCATGCTCGGCATCGCGCTCACCACCACGATGATCCTGCTGGTCGCGATCCCGATCGTCGTTGGCGTCGCCCTGATCGCTTCTCTCTTCCGCCGTCCAGCAGGATAAGGAGCGCGCTCGATGCCCGGCTCGCTGCCCGAGCCAATTCGGCCTAGCCCGGATCGGCCTCGCCGAGCTTCAGCCAGTTGAAGTGGATCGGAAAGCCCTCGCCCAGAAGCATTGCGGTCACCTCCGTGATCGGCAAGCCGACCACGTTGGTGTAGGAGCCCGTCAGCTTCTGCACGAAGCATCCGGCGAGACCCTGGATGGCGTAGCCCCCAGCCTTGCCGCGCCACTCGCGCGAAGCGATGTAGGCCTCCATTTCCTCCTTCGATAGGCGCTTGAAGCGCACCCGAGTGTCGACGATCTTCATGCGTGCGCGATCGTCGGGCGTGATCAGGCACAACCCCGTGAGGACCCGATGGTTGCGGCCGGAGAGAAGCTGAAGCGCGGCCAGCTCCTCCTCGACGAAGCGTGGCTTGACCAGGATGCGCCGGCCGACCGCCACCACGGTATCGGCGGCCAGCACATAGGCATCGGCAACGTCCTTGTCATTGGCGATCTGGTCGCGGGCGGTTTCGGCCTTGGCCCGCGCCAGACGCGTGACCAGCGCGCGCGGCATCTCGCCCTTGTAGGGCTGCTCGTCGATGGATGAGGGGCGCAGCGCATCGGGCTCGATGCCGACCTGCCCGAGCAGCATCAGGCGCCGCGGGGAGGCGCTGGCGAGCACCAGCTTCGGCCTGAGCCCGGCGCGGCGTCCGGCCGGCTTGGTGCGCGCGATCTCCTGGCGCAGCGTCTCGCGCCGCGGACTGTCGGTCCGGCCGAGCGTGGTGACAAGCGCTGATTTCTGCGAGGTCATGGCGTTGGTTCCGCATCAGAGCGACCGCCCGAGTCGCGCCGAACATGCCCATGGGATACGGCGAAAATCAAGCTATCGCCGCCCACTTTCGCATCCCATGCATTGCCCTCAGGGCGCGCCCTCGAATCCCGCCAGCAGGCGCGCCTGCACGGCGTTGAAGGCGGCATTGAGCGCCAAGCCGAGCAGCGAGATGGCAATGAGCGGAACGAACATGTCGACGGTCTGGAAGTTCCTCGCGGCGTAGACCAGCAGGTGGCCGAGGCCGTCGGCCGAAGTGATCATCTCGGCCAGGAAGACGACGATGCAGGAGATGACGAGGCCGATGCGGCAACCGGTCAGGACCGAGGGCAAGGCCGCCGGCAGCACGACGGTCAGGAGCGCGCGCCGGCGCGAGGCGCCCGCTGCCAGTGCCGACCACACGAGCTTCGGCTCCACGGCACTGGTTCCCTGGTAGGTCGCGAGCAGGATCGGGAACGTGGCATCGGCCGCCACCAGCGCGATCTTGGAGGCATGCTCGAAGCCGAGGATGAGGATGAAGGCCGGGTAGAGCGCGATCTTGGGCACCGGCGCCAGCACGCGCACCAGCGGCTTGACCAGCGCCTCGATGGTCCGGCTCCCGGTCGCCGCCACACCCGCGGTGACGCCCACCGCCACGGCAATGGCGAAACCCGCGAACAGGCGAAACAGCGTGGTGGCGGCGTGCTGCAGGAATGCGGGGTTGACGAGCTGATCGGCGAGTCGCGCGAAGACGGCGGCGGGCCGCGGCAGCAGCGACGGCGGCGCCATGCCCGAGGCCGTGAGCCCCTGCCACAGCGCCAGGATGAGCGCGATCGGAAGCAGGCCGAGCAGCAGCTCGGATGTGCGGCGCATCGTCATGCCGCGCTCACCGCGATCTGGTGCGTCGGTTCGGCCCAGCCGATGAGGCGCGCGCGCAGCCATTCGATGGCGACGTCCAGCGCGAACCCGAGCACGCCAATGACGATGATTGTGGCGTAGACGGAGGCGTAGAGGGCCATGTCGAGCGAGTTGAACAGGATGTTGCCGATGCCCGCCTGCCGCGCGATCATCTCGCTCGTCACCATGGTGATCAGTGCCAGCACCAGGCCCGTGCGCACGCCGGCGAAGATCTGAGGCAACGACGCCGGCAGGACAACGTGCCGGAGCCGCCGCCACGGCGGCATCCCCATCGCCGCCGCCGACCACAGCATCTTCTCCTCCACGGCGCGCGCGCCCTGATAGCTGTGATAGATCACCGGCAGGCTGACACCGAGAAAGATCACCAGCGTCTTGGACGCATCACCGATGCCGAGCCACAGCATTATGATCGGCATCAGCGCGGCTTTGGGCACCGGGTAGATCGCCATCAGCAGCGGATTGAACAACGCTGCAACCAGTCGGCTGCGCCCCATCGCCAGCCCAACAGGGACTGCAAACGCCAGCGCGAGGGCGAAGCCGACGGCCATCCGCCGCAGGGAATGGGCGATGTTGACCAGCGCCTCGCGATCACTGAGCAAGGCCGGCAGATCGCGCAGCGCTTCATGCGCGGGCGGCAGCCCGGAGATGGCGAACACGCGCGCGGCCACCTCCCACAGCGCCAGCAACCCGGCGCACGCCAGCAGCGGCGGCAACCCTGGCAGCGATGACACCCGCGCGCTCATGGCTGCTGCTCCGGGGTGTCCATCAGGCGCTCGATGTCCACCACCAGGGTCTGGTAGCGGCGGTCGACCAGCAGATCGGCGCGGCGGCGCGGACGCGAGAGATCGACCGAGATCACCTCCCGGACGCGGCCCGGCGAGCGCGTCAGCACCACCACGCGATCGGAAAGGAACACCGCCTCCTCCACGCTGTGCGTGACGAACAGGACGGTCTTGCGATCGCGCTCCCAGATCTCCAGCAGCTCGCGCTGCAGGCCGGTGCGCGTGTGGGCATCGAGCGCGCCGAAGGGCTCGTCCATCAGCAGGATGCGCGGGCCGTAGGCCAGCGTGCGGGCGATGGCCACCCGCTGCTTCATGCCGCCGGACAACTCCTTGGGATAGAACCGTTCATATCCCTGCAGGTGCACCAGCCCGATCAGGGCGCGCGCCTTCGCTTCGGCCTCGGACCGGCGCATGCCTTGCTCGAGAAGCCCGTACATGACATTGCCGAGCACGGTCTTCCAGGGGAACAGCGCAAACTCCTGGAACACGGGGCCGCGATCGGGGCCAGGCCCAGTGACCGGTTTGCCGCTGACGGAAACCGCTCCGCTGCTCGGAGCGATGAACCCGCCCACGATATAAAGAAGGGTGGACTTGCCGCATCCGGACGGCCCGAGAATGGACACGAATTCGCCTTCGCTCACCTGCAGCGAGATGTCGGCCAGCGCCAGGTGCTCGGACACGCCGCGCGCGGTCGGGAATGACTTGCGCAGTCCTTCGATGGCGATCATGGCGCTATGCCCTCTCCCCATGCTTCTTCAGCATGGGGAGAGGGTCAGGGGGAGGGGCGGCCGCAGGCTCGAACGTTAGAGCTTGTTGCGGCCCCTCACCCCAACCCTCTACCCCTGCGACCGGGGAGAGGGAGGTGGGGAGCGCACTCATTCAATCGGCGCGACGATGCTCGTGTGGCGGAACTGGGAGACGTCGAGCTTCTGCTTGATCATGCCTGTATCGGCATAGATGTCGAACATCGCCTGGATGCCGCCGAAGTTGGGAGCGGCTCCCGGCTCGCGGGCAAAGTCGTTGGGCTTCAACAGGTAGGTATCGAGCACCTCGACCGGCGCCTTGATCACTTCGTTGACCACCTTCAGCGTCTCGGCCCGGTCGGCGAGAGCCTTCTTCATGCCCGAGGTCAGATCACGCACATAGTTCTTCACGAGCTCGGGATTCTTGTCGACGAACTCCTTCCGGCACACCTCCAGGATGTGCACGATGTTGGCCTGCTGATCGGCGAGCGAGAAGAGCTTGCGCAGCCCCCCCTTGGCCTCGGCGCGGGCCGCGAACGGCTGGTTGAGCACGCCGACATCGACGCGGCCGGTGCGGATGGCGTCCTCCGAGCCCGGAAAGCCCGTCTCCACCAGCTTGATATCGGCCTGGGGATCGAGGCCGTTCTTCTTGAGCAGCAGGAACATGGGGCCGAGGATGCCGGAGCCGAACACGTTGGTGCCGACGCTCTTGCCCTTCATGTCGGCGATGGTCTTGATGGGTGAATCTTCTTTGACCGCCCAGTAGACCGAGAAGCTGCCCGGCCGCTCACCAACGTGCTGCGCGATGATGTAGGCTTCGAGGTTGCCTTGCAGTGCCCCATTGGCCAGCGACAAC
>DATFCC010000084.1:0-2174 GCA_035253505.1 Hyphomicrobiaceae bacterium | reverse complement strand
CGCACTAGAAAAAAAGAGCTGGTGGGTAATTACAAGAACCCGGGCCGCACCTGGTGCAAGGCGCCGGATCGGGTGCTGGTTCACGACTGGCCGCAGGATGCCGTGGGGCAAGCCATTCCCTACGGCATCTATGATCTGACGCGGAACCACGGCTATGTCGTGATCGGCGACTGCTTCGACACGCCGCGCTTTGCGGTCGAGGCGATCAGCGACTGGTGGTGGGAGGAAGGCCAACACGCCTTTCCCGAAGCCGAGCGGCTGCTCGTGCTGGCGGACGCCGGCGGCTCGAACAGCTGCCGCTCACGCGTCTGGAAAGCGCAGATCCAGGAGCAGCTGTGCGATGCCTGCGGGCTTGCGGTCACGGTCTGCCATTATCCGACCGGCTGCTCGAAGTGGAACCCGATCGAGCACCGGCTGTTCAGCTTCCTCAGCCTCAACTGGGCCGGCGTGCCGCTGCGCAGCTTCGAGCTTGTCGAGCGTCTCATCGCCGGGACCACCACGGCCGCCGGTCTATCGGTCACCGCCCATCTCAAGCGCGGCGGCAACGAACGCGGCGAGTCCGTCTCGGACGAGGCGATGGCGCGGCTGGCACTGACCCGCCACAATCTCTGTCCGGAGTGGAATTACACGCTCGCACCGCGGCCAAGTCTGCAGGAGATGGTTAACTAACTGCCTGCCATGCCCCTAGTATTACAGCCGGGGTTCATGGCTGCTGGTTCTGCGCTTCCAATGACATCGCCTGGCGCGCTGCTGATGCGCGCGGCGCCAGTCCGACCATGACAGGATCGCGCCTCGATCGGGGGCTCTGGCCCACACCAGCGCCCACAGCAGCCGGCGCACCTCGGGCACCGTCCAGGGCAACAGGTCGGCGGCAAGAGCGCTCGCCTCCTCTCCCCCCAATGGCGCGCCGACGCACGACGCCGAGATAGGCGTGCGCCAGCATGGCCAGCGTGATGTGGCGATGCCAGCCGGTCCAGCTTCGCACCTCATATTGGTCGAGCCCGACCTCGCCCTTAGCCGCCTCAAAGCACGCCTCAATCGTCCAGCGCGTGCCGGCGATCCGCACCAGCGTCTCTAACGGCGTGCCGGCTGGCGCCAGCGTCAGAAAGAAGGCGAGCGCGTCGGGCTGGTCGATCTTGGCGCGGATGAGAAGCGCCATCTGCCAGCCGTCTTGGGCGCCGCTGTGCGGCAGATAGGCCCAGTCGTAGAGCCGCGGCCCTTTAGCGCCCTCGCCAGCACTCAAGCGCACCCAGCCGTCCTCGGGCACCTCGTCCAGCCACTCATCGACGCGCACCAGCCCCAGATGCTGGCTCGAGGTGACCTGCAGCACGTAGCCTTTGTCGGCGTCTTCGATCGTGCGGCGCAGCCGGTGGTCGCTGCCGTAGATGCTGTCGCCCGTCACAAAGGCACAGGGCACGCCGGCCGCAAAGGTGCGCTTGAGCATGGTGCGGGCGATCTCGGGCTTGGTGGCGAAACCGAGGTCGTCGGGCACGCCGGCCTGCCGGCAGCGCTCCGCATCGTCGGTCCAGCACTCCGGCAAGTAGAGTGCGCGGTCGATGAGGGCGTGACCATGGCAGCTGGCATAGCCCAGGAACACGCCGATCTGGCAGTTCTCGATGCGCCCGGCCGTGCCCGAATACTGGCGGTGCACGCCCGCCGACTTCGTGCCCTTTTTCAGAAAGCCGGTCTCATCCAGCACCAGCACGGCGTGCTCATCGCCGAGGTGCTGGACGACGTAGGCGCGCAGGTCATCGCGCACGAGATCGGCGTCCCAGCGCATGCGGGCGAGGAAGTCCTGCACGCCGTCGGGGGTGTGGTCGCCGGCCGCTTCGGCCAGCTGCCAGCCGTTCTTGCGCTGGATGGGGGACAGCAGCCCACGCAGGTAAGCCACGGCGCGTTGGCGCGGCTCGCGCCGGGCAAAGCGCGGCGAAAGCCGGCTGGTGAGCGCCTCGAACTCTCGCGCCCACCTGCGGACATCGGCTTGTGTCGTCATCGGCAGCACCTCCGAGGTCGCTCTAACAGATAAACCCCGGCTGTAATACTAGCACGGCGTTGACGAAGTCATCGTGGTTCGTGCCACGCTCACCTCTCGCGATCACGTCAAGGGCTACCTCGACAGCGTGTTCCAATTCCGTGATCGCCTGCTCGAAATCGAGCCTCTCGGCGGGTTTGAG
>DATFCC010000083.1:0-16155 GCA_035253505.1 Hyphomicrobiaceae bacterium | reverse complement strand
CCATCGGCGTCACCTTCATGCTTGAAGGCGCGTCGCAGATGATCTTCGGCTCCGACGTCTATCCGCTACGGCTGTTCCCGACCGACGCCTGGTTCGTCATGGACAAGACCTTCGATGGCGGCATCCTGGTCAACCAACTTGACGTCCTGGGAGGCCTCATCGCGGGTGTCCTGGTGGCGGCGCTCGCCATCTTCTTCCAGAGCACCAAGACCGGCCGTGCCCTGCGCGCCGTCGCCGACGATCACGCCGCCGCGCAGTCGGTGGGCATTCCCATAAGCTGGATCTGGTTCGTGGTGTGGCTGGTCGCGGGGCTCGTGGCACTGGTGGCCGCCACCGTCTGGGGGACCAAGCTGGGCGTGCAGTTTTCCATCACCTTCCTGGCCCTGAAGGCGCTGCCGGTGCTGATCATCGGCGGCTTCACGTCGGTGCCGGGCGCCATCATCGGCGGACTCATGGTCGGCGCCGGCGAGAAGCTGGCCGAGGTCTATCTCGGCCCGCACATGGGTGGCGGAATCGAATACTGGTTCGCGTACGTCCTGGCGCTGCTGGTGCTGCTGGTGCGGCCGCAGGGCCTGTTCGGCGAGCGCATCATCGAGCGCATATGAAGTAGGCGGTTGGCAATGGGCAGTGGGCGACGGAAACAGATCGGATGATGTTGCATCACAAGGAAGGCTCGGCTGCCAATGACGTCGCCGCTAGCGGTCATCGACTGCCTCCTGCCTACTGCCTACTGCCTTCAGGCGGAGCGTGACGATGCTCTATCGCGAGGCCGGTCAGTTCAAGTCCTCCTACGCCGCCGACATGGCGATGTTCCCGATCCGGCAGGATCGCATCGCCCTGCTGCTATTGCTGGCGTTCGCGTTCGTCGGCATTCCGCTGCTGGCGGCGCTGCGCATCTGGCCGCTCGGCAGCGACTATCTGTTGCGCGCCATCCTCATTCCATTCCTGATCCTGTCGCTCGCCGCCATCGGCTTGAATGTTCTGATCGGCTATTGCGGCCAGATCTCCCTGGGCGGCGGCGCCTTCATGGCCATCGGCGCCTATTCGGCCTACAAGTTCGCTACGGGCGTGCACCTGCCGCTGAGCTGGCTCGGCACCACAATCTCCATCCCCCCGCTGCCGGTGCTCCCGTCCATCCTGCTCGGCGGATTGATGTCGGCGTTCGTCGGCATCCTGTTCGGCACGCCCAGCCTGCGCATCAAGGGCCTCTACCTCGCGGTCGCCACCCTTGCCGCGCAGTTCTTCTTCGACTGGGTGTTCATCCGCGTGCCGTGGTTCACCAACTACGCGCCGTCGGGATCGGTAACGGCCCCGGAATTGAACATCATCGGCTATGTCTTCCACACGCCGATCGAGCGCTATCTTCTGTGCCTCGCGTTCGTCACCGTCTTCGCGCTGGTCACGAAGAATCTGGTGCGCGGCAACATCGGCCGGCAATGGATGGCCATCCGCGACATGGACATTGCCGCCGAGCTGATGGGCATCAGGCCGCTCTATGCCAAGCTGTCGGCGTTCGCCGTCTCCTCGTTCATTGTCGGCGTGGCCGGCGCGCTATGGGCCTTCGTCTACCTCGGTTCCTGGGAGCCGCTCGCCTTCAACATCGACCGCTCGTTCCAGCTCCTGTTCATGGTCATCATCGGCGGGCTGGGCTCGATCCTTGGCTCTTTTTTGGGCGCCGCATTCATCCTGATCCTGCCGATCATGCTGGATCAGGTGCCGCATGCTCTCGGCGTTCCGATCTCGGTGGAAACCGTGTCGCTGACGGTGCTCGTCATCACCGGGTCGCTGATCTGCTACCTGCTGATCGTCGAGCCCCTGGGCTTCGCGCGGCTATGGTCGACCGCCAAGGAAAAGCTGAGGCTCTGGCCCTACCCCTATTGAGGGCGTAGGCTCGGGAAGGAGCAATGCGAGGTGCGCAGTGTGGAGCGGCGCGCGTTGCATCCGAAAGAAGAAAAAGGCTCGCACGCAAGCAAGCCGCAGGTCGGCAAAGAATGGAGGAATACGAATGAAACGGAAGATCCTGGTGCTGGCGGCCGCCGCCGCGGGCGCGGCGGCCCTCGCCGAGCCGGCAATGGCTCAGAACGAGCAGTTCTTCCCGCTCCTGGTCTATCGCACCGGCCCCTATGCCCCGAACGGCATTCCGTTCGCGGACGGCGTGTCCGACTATCTGACGCTCATCAACGAGCGCGATGGCGGCATCGGCGGCGTCAAGATCGTGAGCGAGGAGTGTGAAACGGGCTACGCCACCGACAAGGGCGTGGAGTGCTACGAGCGCCTCAAGGGCAAAGGTCCAACCGGCGCCAGCTACTTCTCGCCCCTCTCGACCGGCATCACATTCGCCCTGACGGAGAAGGCGCCGGGAGACAAGATCCCGCTGCTGACGCTGGGCTATGGCCGCTCAGAGAGCCGGGACGGCAGCGTGTTTCCATGGAACTTCATCGCCGTCGGCAGCTACTGGACGGCGGCCGACATCGCCATCCAGCAGGTGGCCAAGGAGCTTGGCGGGTTCGACAAGCTGAAGGGAAAGAAGATCAGCCTCGTCTATCATGACAGCCCCTACGGCAAGGAGCCGATCCCGGCCCTGGAGGCGCGCGCGAAGAAGGACGGGTTCGAGTTCAAGGCAATCCCGGTCACGCATCCCGGCGTCGAGCAGAAGTCGCAGTGGTTGTCGATCCGGCAGGATCGGCCCGACTACGTGCTTCTCTGGGGCTGGGGCGTGATGAACTCCACCGCGATCAAGGAGGCGGCAGCGGTCGGCTATCCGCGCGACAAGATGATCGGCGTGTGGTGGTCGGGCGCCGAGCCGGACGTCACGCCGGCCGGTGACCAGGCGACCGGCTACAAGGCCCTGATGCTCCAGCATCCCCCCGGCAAGTTCAAGGTGCACGAGGACCTGGAGAAGTTCGTCGTCTCCAAGGGCAAGTCGGTCGCCAAGGACGACTTTGCGCAGGTGCTCTACAACCGCGGCCTGATCAATTCGATGCTCGGCGTCGAGGCGATCCGCACGGCGCAGGACAAGTTCGGCAAGAAGCCGCTCACCGGCGAGCAGATTCGCTGGGGCTTCGAGAATCTGAACCTGACGGACGCCCGCATCAAGGAGCTGGGCTTCGACGGCATGATCAAGCCGCTGAAGTTCTCTTGCGCAGACCACCAGGGCGCCGACCAGGCTCGCATCCAGCAGTGGGACGGCAAGGCGTGGAAGACGATCTCCGACTTCTACACGGCTGACGAGAGCCTGCTTGCCCCGATGGTGAAGGCCCAGGCGGAGAAGTACGCCAAGGAGAAGAACATCACTCCGCGCGACTGCTCCAAGGAAAGCTGAGCGCTGACACGAGAAAAGCCGGGAGGCGCCGCTGCCTCCCGGCAGGCAGTCGATCCGACGATTGGAGTTGAAGTTGACGGATACGCTGGCCAAGCCCGCACCGACCGCCAAGGTGGGCGGGAACGCGCCGATCCTGGCCGTCAAGAACATCGAGGTCATCTACGACCACGTGATCCTCGTGCTGAAGGGCGTGTCGCTCGAGGTGCAGGAGGGGGGTATCGTCGCTCTCCTCGGCGCCAATGGCGCAGGCAAGTCGACCACGCTCAAATCCATCTCCAACCTGCTTCGCTCCGAGCGCGGAGAGGTGACCAAGGGGTCGATCGAGTTCGGCGGCAAGCGCGTCGACGGCCTCACCCCGAATGAGCTCGTCCGTCGCGGCTGCATCCAGGTGATGGAAGGCCGCCACTGCTTCGGGCATCTGACGGTGGAGGAGAACCTGCTGACCGGCGCTTACACGCGCTCGGGGGGCAGCAGCGTGATCAGGCGCGACCTGGAGATGGTGTACGGCTATTTCCCGCGCCTCGAGGAGCGGCGCCTGTCGCTGGCGGGCTACGTGTCCGGCGGCGAGCAGCAGATGGTGGCGATCGGCCGGGCGCTGATGTCGGCGCCGAAAATGATCCTGCTCGACGAGCCGTCCATGGGCCTGGCGCCGCAGCTCGTCGAGGAGATATTCGAGATCGTCAAGCGCCTCAACGTGGAGCAGGGCGTGTCCGTGCTGCTGGCCGAGCAGAACACCAACATGGCCCTCAAGTACGCCACCTACGGCTACATCCTGGAGAACGGCCGCGTGGTGATGGACGGAAATGCCGACTCGCTGCGCTCCAACGAGGACGTGAAGGAATTCTACCTCGGCATCGGCGGCGGCGATCGCAAGAGCTTCCGCGAAGTGAAGTCCTACAAGCGGCGCAAGCGCTGGCTGGCCTAGCCGGAGCCGTCCTGGGAGGGGCCCGTGAACGACACGCACTACGACCAGCTCGAGGTGCGCGATCCCGCGCAGCGCGAGCTTGCTCAGTTCAACCTTCTGCCGGACCTGGTTCGCGATGCCATCGCCAAGGCGCCAGGCTGGGCAGCGCACCTCGGGGGCATCGAGCCGGGCACCGCAAACTCGCGCGAGGGCCTCGCCAGGCTGCCCGTGCTGCGCAAGTCGGCGCTGAAGGACCTGCAGGCACAGAGCCCGCCCTTCGGCGGCTTCGCCACGTCGCCGGCCGGCGAGCTGGGCCGCGTCTTCATGTCGCCCGGGCCGATCTTCGAGCCCGAGGGCCATGGCGAGGACTGGTGGCGCACGGCACGGGCGCTGTTCGCGGCCGGCTTCCGCAAAGGCGATATCGTGCACAACACGTTCGCCTATCACCTGACCCCGGGCGGCTGGATACTCGATGCGGGTGCGCGGGCGCTCGGCTGCGCCGTCATTGCCGCGGGCCCCGGCAACACCGAGCAGCAGCTCGACATCATCCAGTATCTCAAGCCGAGCGCCTATGTCGGCGTACCCGATTACCTGAAGATCCTGCTCGACAGGGCCAAGGAAGCGGGCAAGGACGCCTCCTGCTTCAGGAAGGCGCTGGTTGGCGGCGGCGCGCTGTTTCCCTCGCTCCGGGCCGAATACAAGGAGCGCGGCATCGACACCTACCAGACCTACGCCACGGCGGATGTCGGCATCATCGCCTACGAGAGCCCGGCACTCGAGGGCATGATCATCGACGAAGGCGTCATCGTCGAGATCGTGCGGCCGGGAACGGGCGATCCGGTGCCGCCGGGCGAGGTCGGGGAGGTTGTCGTAACCACCTTCAATCGCGACTACCCGATGATCCGCTTCGGCACGGGCGACCTCTCCGCCGTCCTGCCCGGCGCAAGCCCTTGCGGGCGCACCAACATGCGCATCAAGGGGTGGCTCGGCCGCGCCGACCAGACCACCAAGGTGAAGGGCATGTTCGTGCATCCCGAGCAGGTCGCCGAGGTGGCCAAGCGGCACGCCGGCGTCGGCCGCGTCCGCCTCGTTGTGGGGCGTGCGGGCGAGCAGGACGTCATGACCTTGCGTGCCGAAACCGCCGGCACCGATGCGGGCCTCAAGGCGAAGCTGGCAGAGACCCTGCAGGCCGTCACCAAGCTGAAGGGCGAGGTCGAGCTGGTGGCACCCGGCTCCCTGCCCAATGACGGCAAGGTCATCGCCGATGAGCGCACCTATTCGTAGGGCGCAATAGCGAAGCGTATCGCGCCGCTTCAGCCGGCAATCCGGGCAACAACACGGCTTCGCCTGATGCACCGACTGCCGCGTCAGGCCTGCACGGGCTCCGCAGCTCCGGCCGGCATTTCGGCGTCGCTGCGCGCCAGAAACTCGGCTATGGCGCGGATGGTGGGCGCGTCCTTCAGCAGCGGTGCATGTCCCTGCCCGCGAACGGTGATCGCTGTCATGCGCGGGTGGCGGCTCTGCATCTCCTTGAATGTCGTGGCGCTCAGGATATCGGAATTCTCGCCGCGGATGCCGAGCAGCGGCACGTGAGCGAGCGCGGCGAACTGAGGCCACAGCTCGGGTGTCGGCCCGTCCATGACCGTCATCGCCTTGCCGAGCTCGGGATCATACCCGTGCGAGGGCAGGCCGTTGTCGTCATTGAAGACAGCTCGTGCGAACTCCTCCCAGTGCTGGGGCGGCACCGCCGGAAACTGCCGCCGGTTCATCTCGGTGACGAGCGCCGTGGCATCATCCCAGTCGGCCGGCAGCGGCACGCGGCCGACGTAGGCCACGATGCGTGCCAGCCCATCCCGCTCGATCACCGGCCCGATGTCGTTGAGGATCGCCGCACCTATGGCGTTGGGCCGCAACACGGCCATCAGCATCGTCAGGAGGCCGCCGCGCGACGTGCCGATGACGGCGGCACGGTCGAGGCCCTTCATGGTCATGAAGTCGAGGGCGTCGTTGAGCTCGACCAGTACGGAGTAGTTCTTCCACTCGGGATCGCTCTGCGAGCGGCCGCGGCCGCGCGAATCAAGCGTGAAGACGTCGCGCCCCGCCTCGTCCGGGGTAGCGAGCGCCATCGCCAGATCGTGGAAATCGCGGCCGTTGCGGGTCAGCCCGGCCAGGCAGACGAGGGGCCGCCGCACCGAGCCCGGCGCCGGATAGTGCCGTGCATAGAGCCGCAGGCCGTCGCGCGAGGTGTAGTGGATGTCGTTCCAGTTCTGCATCGCGAACCTGTCAGGTTGTGGTGCCGGCACGCAGGGAAACGAACAGGCCGGCACTATGCCTGCATCTATCCCCTTAGCAAGGCCGCCGCTGCTGCAGGGCGCCTGGAAAGCGCGAGTGCGGCCGGGTTCAAGCCTGGCGCAAGGTAGAGGTTGTAACGCCGAGGGAGGTGGGTAGGAGTCGCGTCGCCGTCCAAATTGCAAACAGCCGGGGCCGGCGAGATCGCCCCGCATCGGCACCGACGGGCCTCCCATGCGCCTCCTCCTGATCGGTCACGGCTATGTCGGCGCCTACCTGCGTCCCCGCCTGGAAGCTGCGGGCGGTGACGTGACGGTCTGCGACCAGATGCTGGAGAGGCTGGCCGGGGTCAGGCGCGCCGTCCACTGCCGCTACCAGGACCTCAGCATCTCCGACCTTGCCGCATTCGACGCCATCTTGTGGTTCGCCGGTCATTCGAGCGTGCCGATGGCGCTCAAGGACCCGGACGGGGCCATCGCCAACAACTGCCTCGACCTGCTGCAGCTCGCCAAGCGCAAGCCCTTGAAAACGCGCCTGATCTACGCCAGCACGGGCAGCGTCTACTCGGTCGAGGCCGACGTATCGAGCCTGCCGCCGCTCATGGACGAGGCGCAGACGCTGCTCAATCCGGTCAACGCCTACGACTGCTCCAAGATTTCCTTCGACGCCCTGGCGCGCTGCTTCGTGCATGCCACCACCGGACTGCGGCTCGGCACCGTGTGCGGCTACAGCGAGCATCTGAGAGCCGAGCTGATCTTCAACGCCATGAACTGCTCGGCCCTGCGGGAAGGGCGCGTGCGCGTCGCCAACCGCCACAGCTACCGCAGCATCCTGTTCCTTGACGATCTGGCCCACTACCTCGTGGCCCTGCTCGCCATACCATCGCCCCTGCCGCCGATCCTGAATGCGGCCTCCTTCCATCTCAGCATCGGCGCCCTTGCCGACACGATTGCCGCCTTCCATGGCGTGCGCATCGAGACGATGCCGGACACGCGCACCTACTCCTTCCGCATGCACTGCGGCCGTATCGATGCCCTGTGCGGGCCGCCGCCGCCAGCCACCCTGGAGGAGCACTGCGCTGCGTTCCGCGATGCGCTGCTGAAGGCCGATCCAGGCGTCCGGCTGAGGCAAGCGTCATGAGGGCGGTCGCGCAGGTGAATTGCCTGGTCTGTGACGGGCCGACCGAGCCTCTGCTCGATCTCGACGTACAGCCGCTTGCCAACGTGCTCCTTCGCGACGAAGCCGAAGGCTTCGACACATTTCCCCTCGGGCTCGCCACGTGCGCTGTCTGCACTCACGCCCAGCTCACGCACTTCCTGCCGCCCGGCGCCCTGTTCACCGACTATCTCTACGCCAGCGGCACCAGCAACACGTTGCGGCAGTACTTCGGCTGGTTCGCGTCGGGGCTGGCTGGATGCCTCCGTCCTGGCGCGCGCGTGCTGGAGATCGCGTCCAACGACGGCAGCCTCCTGACGCAGATGGCGTCGCAGGGGCTCGACGTGACGGGCGTCGATCCGGCCGCCAATCTCAATGCGGTTGCCGCCGCTGCAGGCCATCGCGTGATCACCGGCTTTTTTCCGGACGCCACGCCCGGCGGCACCTTCGATGCTGTCGTTGCCATGAACGTGGCGGCGCACACGCCGCAGCCGCTCGCTTTCCTGCGCGGCGTGGCCGGCGTGCTGGCGCCCGGCGGCGTCGCCATCATCCAGACGAGCCAGGCGCTGATGCTCGCCAACGGCGAGTTCGACACGATCTACCATGAGCACTACTCGTTCTTCACGGTCGCCTCCATGCGCCGCCTAGCGGAGCGTGCCGGGCTCCGGCTCGAGCAGGTGCGGCTGGTTTCCGTGCACGGGACGAGCTTCCTGTTCTTTCTGCGGCGAGCGGCGGACACCGTCCCGCTTATGGCCTTTCCGGCCGATCCCCCATTCGGCGTGGCATGGCCCGATCCCGAGGCTCCCTATCTCGCGATGCACCCCAGACGGGAGGAGGCGCGGGCCGCCTACGCAGCATTCGCCGCCAAGGCGAGGGCCACCATGCAGGGGGTCGCCTCGCGTCTTACCTGGCACAAAGCGCAGGGGCGTCAGATTGCACTCGCCGGCGTCGCGGCCAAGGCGCTGACATTCGTGCGTGCGGCCGGCATCGCGCCGGACCTCTACCTCGACGAGGCGCCGCTCAAGATCGGCCGCCTCGTGCCTGGCGCGCAGGCGCCCATAGCGCCTCTGACGACGATCTCCCGGCTCGGGCAGGACACCGTATTCCTGATCGGCGCCTGGAATTTCGCCGACGAGCTGATCCGCAAGATCTGCGCCATCGAGCACGGCTTCAAGGCCACGTTCCTCATCCACTACCCGCACATTCGAGAGGTGGCCTGAGATGCCGCGCAGGATCGTGATCTCGCATTTCTTCAACGAGGCCTACCTGCTGCCCTGGTGGCTCAGGCACCACCGCGAGATGTTCGACCACGGCGTGCTCATCGACTGGCATTCCACGGACGGCTCGGCCGACATCTGCCGGGCGCTGGCGCCGGGGTGGGAGATCGTGTCGTCCCAGCACGAGCGCTTCGCCGCCATCCTGTGCGACTTCGAGGTGATGCAGCACGAGGCGCGCTTTCCCGGCGCCTGGAAGATCGCACTCAACACGACGGAGTTCCTGGTCGCGCCCAACCTCGGCGCAATGGAGAAGGCTGTTGAGCATCACAATCTCACCGCGATCCGCTTTCCCGGCGCCATCATGATCGATACCGCGCCGGAGACGCCGCCAGACCCCGCGCTGCCCCTCACCGCACAGAAGCAATGCGGCGTGTGGGAGGACGCGTTCGACTTCAAGGCCCACGCCATCCCGGGCCTCACCTTCCCGACCCGCAGCCGAATCCATCACCGCTACACCGTCGGCGCCTATATGCCCGGCCGCCACGGCTCGCACCTGCCGGGCCAGATCGCCAGCAAGCGCGATCTGGGCGCCATCTGGTGGTACGGCTTCAGCCCGTGGACCCAGGCCTTCAAGGACCGGAAGCTGCAGATCGCGACGCGTCGTGACGACTTCGACAAGAGGCACGGCTTCGGCGCCCAGCACGACGGCTCCGCGCTGGAGCTGGAGGCCCGCTGGCGCAAGCTGATGCCGCTGGGCCGGCCGCTGACGGTGGAGACGGCTTCGCCGCGCGCACCGGCCGCCGAGACCGAAGCGCAGGTTGCCTAGGAGCGCTCGCGATGGACAGCCTCGCCACGACCATTGCCGACGACTTCGCCGAGGCTTGCTTCGCCTTTCAGCAGGGCCGCTTGCGGGAGGCCGCCGACACGTTCGCGCGCATCGTTGCCGCGGATGGCACCCATGCGGAAAGCGTCCGCCACCTTGGGCTGATCGCCCACCGCATCGGCAACCATGCCCAGGCTGCCGAACTGATCTCGCAGTCGATCCTGCTCAACCCGCACTCGGCCCAGGCGTTCGCCGACCTCGTCCAGCCGCTGCGCATGCTCGGCCAGCACCAGTCCGCACGCAAGGCTCGGCGGACCGCCGCGGCCATGGGGCATGCGGCCGACGATACGTCGGACGAATCGCCGCTGATGGTGCCCGAGCCGTGGCGGCATGTGCACCTGGTGGTGGTGGAACCCGACAACTACCCGCACGCCGCGGGCCTCATGGATTTCATGACCGGCCTCGCCCATGCGTTCGCGGAGCTCGGTTGCGATGCCGAGATCGTGCGCAACCGCTTCTCCACGCAATCGATGAACCTCGTGTTCGGTGCGCATCTGATAACCTCGGCCGACATCGCCCGCGGCATGCCGGCCAACAGCGTCATCGTCAATCTCGAGCAGTTGCGCGGCAGCGGCTTCGAGCAGCAGCCGGTCTACCTCGATCTGCTCGGCCGCCTTCCCGTGTGGGACTACAGCCCGCGCAACATCGCCGCCCTCAAGGCTTTGACGGGCAATCCGCGGGTGGTCCATATGGGCATCGGCTACGCCGCGCCCATGACCCGGCTCCCGGCGGTCGAAAACCATCCCACCGATGTGCTGTTCTACGGCAGCTTGAACGACCGCCGCCGCGCCGTGCTGCGCGCCCTTGAGCAGGCGGGCATGAGGGTGCGCTATCTCTTCGGCATCTACGGGCCGGAGCGTGACAAGGCCATCGCCGAGGCGAAGGTGGTCCTCAACATGCATTTCTACGAGGCGGGCATCCACGAGCTGGTTCGCACGTCGCATCTGCTGGCCAACGCCAAGGCCGTGGTGAGCGAGTGCAACGCCGACACCGAGATCGACGATGACATCCGCCGGGCCATGCTGACGGTGCCCTACGACCAGCTCGCCGACACGTGCATCGCGCTCGCCCGTGACGACGCCCGCCGCCTCCACGTCGAGCAGACGGGCTTTGCCATATTCGTCCGGCGCAGCCAGTGGGCGATGCTGGCGAGGGCGATCGCTGCAACCGGGCCATAGCTGGCCTTACCGGCCTCGACGGTGGGTGGCAAGTCGTCGATGAACCGATCGCCGTGCTCGCTGGGGCACGGTGTAGGGCGCAATAGCGAAGCGTATTGCGCCGCGCCCCGGCCCGCTTGGGCGAGCTGGCGGTGCAATACGGCTTCGCCTATTGCACCCTACGGGTTAGCCCTGGATCGCCCGGCGATGGCTCACTTCAGCTCGCAATCCTTGGCGTGGCCGTCGCCGTAGCTCTCGAAGATTTTCTGCACGATCTGGGTCTCGAACTTGCCGTCCGCGCGCTTGGCAACCTTCACCAGGTAGAAGTCCTGCACAGGAAAGCCGTTGTTGTTGAACTTGAAGGCGCCGCGGACCGATTTGAAGTCCGCCTTCCTGATGGCAGCGCGCAGTGCATCCTTGTTGTCGAGCTTGCCGCCCACCGCCTTGACCGCGCTGCCGATGAGCTGCGCGGCATCATAGGCCTGCATGGCGTAGCTGCCGGGCACGTAGCCGTACTCCTTCTCGAAGTCGGCGACGAACTTCTTGCTTTCGGGATTGTCCATGTTCGGCGCCCAGGTCATGCCCGAGAAGAAGCCGACCGCCGCATCCTGCTGCGCGGGCAGGGTCGACTCGTCGACGGTGAAGACCGACAGGAAGGGGATGTTATCGAGGCCGGCCTGGCGGTACTGCTTGACGAGATTGACGCCCATTCCGCCCGGCATGAACACGAAGAACGCATCGGGCTTGGCTGCGGCGATCCTTGCGAGCTCGGCCGAGAAGTCGAGCTGCCCCAGCGGCGTGTAGACCTCGTCGGCAATCTCACCTTTGAAATGCTTCTTGAAGCCGCCGATCATGTCCTTGCCGGCCTGGTAGTTGGGCGCCAGCAGGAACGCCTTCTTGAACCCCTTGTCCTGGGCGTACTTGCCGAGCACCTCGGGCGGCTGGTCGTTCTGGTAGGAGGTCGAGAAGAAGTAAGGGCTGCAGCCCTTGCCCGCGAGCGGCGAAGGGCCGGCGTTCGGGCTGATCAGGAAGGTGTTGGCCTCCGTGACCGGCTTGGCGATGGCCAGCAGGATGTTGGAGAACACGGGCCCCACGACGAAATCCACCTTGTCGCGCTCCAAGAGCTGCTTGACCTTGCCGACGGCGATGTCGGGCTTGAGCTCGTCGTCCTGTACCGTCACCGTCGTCGCGAGGCCGCCGAGCTTTCCGTCCGCATGCTTGACGCCGAGCATGAAGCCGTCGCGGAGCTGTCCGCCGAGCACCGCTTGCGGACCCGACAGCACCGTCATGATGCCGATCTTGAGGTCCTGCGCATGCGCGCCGATGGTGCCGGCCATGGCCGCTGCGCCAAGGACGACCGCTCCAACCAGCCCGTGCGCTGTCCGCGTCGTCATCTCGCTGCTCCCCTTGCAAGGTCCATGGGCGCCGAGTTTGGCACGTAAAGCGCGGCCGGAAAACGCTTCAGCCCGGAAATTTCATACTTGAAATACTTGCCCGCCGCGCGCAAGCTCGCGCCCTGCAATGCCAATGGCGGAGGCATCGGGCATGCGCGTTGCATGTCTTGGCGGCGGGCCCGCCGGACTCTACTTCGCGATCGCCATGAAGCGGCGCGATCCCGGCCACGAGATCGTGGTGATCGAGCGCAACCGGCCCTACGACACTTTCGGATGGGGCGTGGTGCTGTCCGACGAGACGCTTGCCAATCTCGCCGCTGCCGATCCGGAAAGCGCAGAGGAGATACGCCGCCAGTTCGTCTACTGGGACGATATCGCCGTTTTCCATCGGGGCACCGCGACCCGCAGTTCGGGCCATGGCTTCTCGGGCATCGGCCGCAAGGTTCTGCTGAACATTCTCCAGGACAGGGCGCTGGCGCTGGGCGTCGAGCTACGCTTCGAGACCGAAATCGACAGTCTCGATCACTATCGCAGTTTCGATCTCGTCGTCGCCGCGGACGGCGCCAACTCCAGGACGCGATCCGCCCTGGCGCATGTCTTCAAGCCCGACATCGACGTGCGGGCCTGCAAGTACATCTGGCTCGGCACGCACCAGAGGTTCGACGACGCCTTCACGTTCGTCTTCGAGGAGACCGTGCACGGCTGGATCTGGGCGCACGCCTACCAGTTCGATGCGGACACGGCGACCTTCATCGTCGAGTGCTCCGAGGATACCTGGCAGCGGGCAGGCTTCGGCGCCATGAGCCAGGACGAGACCATTGCCGCCTGCGAGAGGATTTTTGCCCGCAACCTCGGCGGCCATCGCCTGATGACCAACGCGCGTCACCTGCGCGGCTCGGCCTGGCTCAACTTCAACCGCGTGCTGTGCCAGACCTGGTCGCATCAGAATATCGTGCTGATGGGCGATGCTGCCGCGACGGCGCACTTCTCGGTGGGCTCCGGCACCAAGCTCGCTCTGGAGAGCGCCATCGCGCTCGCTGCGTTCGTGCACACCGAGCCTGACCTTCCCAGCGCCTTCCGCCGCTACGAGGACGAGCGCCGCACCGAGGTGCTGCGCCTGCAGAGCGCGGCGCGCAACTCCACCGAATGGTTCGAGCAGGTCGAGCGCTATCTGCATCTCGACCCCGTGCAGTTCAACTATTCCTTGCTGACGCGCTCGCAACGCATCAGCCACGAAAACTTGCGTCAGCGCGACAAGGCGTGGCTGGAATCGGCGGAACTGTGGTTCGAGAAGCAGGCAACGGGCGCCAGGCCGGAGCGTGCGCGACCGCCGATGTTCACGCCGTTCCGGTTGCGGGACCTCCAGCTCAAGAACCGGATCGTGGTGTCGCCCATGGCCCAGTATCGGGCCGTCGACGGCATGCCGACGGATTGGCATTTCGTGCACCTTGCCGAGCGCGCCAAGGGCGGTGCCGGCCTCGTGTGCACCGAGATGACGTGCGTCTCGGCGGAGGGGCGCATCACGCCGGGCTGCGCGGGCCTGTACACTGCGGAACAGCGGGCAGCCTGGAAGCGCATCGTCGATTTCATCCATGCGGAGACCGACGCCAAGGTGGCGATCCAGCTCGGCCACTCCGGCCCCAAGGGCTCGACCCAGCTCGGCTGGGAGACGATGGATGCGCCGCTCGCCGAAGGAAACTGGCCGGTCATGGGGCCATCACCGGTGGCCTGGTCCCCTGACAACCAGGTGCCGTACGCCCTGACGCGGGCAAAGATGGAAAAGGTGCGCGACGAATTCGCGGCCGCCGCGGCCATGAGTGAGCAGGCCGGCTTCGACATGCTGGAGCTGCACTACGCCCACGGCTACCTGATGTCGGCCTTCATCACGCCCCTCACCAACCGTCGCACCGACGCCTACGGCGGCAGCCTCGAGAACCGCATGCGTTTCCCGCTCGAGGTGTTCCATGCGGTGCGTGCCGTGTGGCCGGCCCACAAGCCCATATCGGTGCGCATCTCGGCCAACGACTGGGTGGGCGCCGAAGGTGTGACGCCCGAGGACGCGGTCGCAATCGCCCGCATGTTGCTGGCCGCTGGGGTCGACATCATCGACGTCTCGGCCGGCCAGACGTCGCTCGCAGCCCGTCCCGTCTACGGCCGCATGTTCCAGACGCCGTTCTCCGACCGCATCCGCAACGAGGCCGGCATCGCCACCATGGCCGTCGGCAACATCTATGAGCCGGATCATGTCAACTCGATCCTGATGGCTGGGCGCGCCGACCTGTGCTGCCTGGCCCGCCCCCATCTCGCCAATCCCTATTGGACGCTGCATGCGGCCGCGCTGCTGGGATACACGGGCGAGACGTGGCCCAAGCCCTATCTGGCGGGGCGCGATCAGATTCATCGGCTGGCCGCGCGCGCCGATCCCACCGTGGAGAAGGTGTGATGGGCGTCCTCGACGGCCGGCACGCGCTCGTTACCGGCGGCGGCAGCGGTATCGGCGCCGCCATTGCGCGCACCCTGGCCGAGCAGGGGGCGGCCGTGGCGGTCGCCGGCCGCAGCGCCGGGCCGCTCGAGAGGATGGCGGCGGAGTGCCCGCGCGTGACGCCGATCGTGGCCGACGTGACGGACGCCGCCGCCTGCGCGGCAATGGTGGCGGCAGCCCGCACGACGCACGGACCGATCGACATTGTGGTCGCCAATGCCGGTGCCGCCGAGAGCCGCCCCGCCGCACGCATGGACCTGGCGCATTGGCAGCGCATGATCGGCGTGAACCTGACCGGCGGTTTTCTCACCGTGAGTGCGGCCTTGCCCGGCATGCTCGACGAGGCGAAGCGCGATGGCGGAGAGCGGCGCATCGTGTTCATCGCGTCGACCGCCGCCCTCAAGGGCTATCCTTACGTGGCGGCCTATTGCGCGGCGAAGCACGGCGTGGTGGGGCTGGCGCGCGCGCTGGCGGCGGAGCTGGCGCCGACCGGCATCACCGTCAACGCCGTATGCCCCGGTTACACCGACACACCCATGCTGGAGCAGTCGCTGCAGAACATTACCGCAAAGACCGGACGCACCCGTGAGGAGGCAGCACGGGATCTTGCTCGCCTCAATCCGCAAGGCCGGTTCATCACGCCGGAAGAGGTCGCCGCGACCGTGCTGTGGCTGTGCTCACCCGCCGCGGGGTCTGTCACCGGCCAGGCCATCTCCATCTCAGGGGGCGAGGTGTGATCGCCGTTGCGCGCAAGCGCCGCGCATCTCCAACGTCATCCTCCCCTCGTGTCGAAGACGCGCCGCCGGCACGAAGGTTGGCACCCACGCAAGTATCGAGGCGCGCAACCGCGCTTGGCGTGGATGCCCGCCTCCGCGGGCATGACGCCGTGACTTCGGAGTGCAAGCAGAAATGAGGCACAGCGACGTGACCGCACAGCGCCGCGCGAAACCCGTCAGGTCCGAGCCCCCGAGCAAGCAGAAGCTGCGTTTGTGGCTCCGCCTGCTGCGCACCTCACGCGGCCTCGAGGGGGAGTTGCGCGGCCGGCTGCGCCTGGCGTTCGGAACCACGCTGCCGAAATTCGACGTGATGGCGGCGCTTGCCCGCAAGGGCACCGCCATGAGCATGACGGAGCTGTCCCGCTACCTGATGGTCTCCAACGGCAACGTCACCGGTCTCATCGATCGCCTGGTTGCGGAAGGACACGTTGTGCGCCTCCCGCACGCCGCCGACCGGCGCACTACTTACGTGCAGCTCAGCCCCAAAGGCGCCCAACTGTTTCAGGCCATGGCCAAGGCGCACGAAGGCTGGATCGCCGAGCTGCTGGAGGGCTGCGATGCCCGGAACGCGCAGAT
>DATFCC010000082.1:0-9685 GCA_035253505.1 Hyphomicrobiaceae bacterium | reverse complement strand
GGCGCGCGATGCGCGCGCATTCTATGCGAGCGTGCTGAGAGCGCCCTGACGTCGGGCTGCCGCCGCCTGTGCCGCGCGGTCAGCGTTTCGCCCACTTGAGAAGGACGTCCTTGAGGCGCTGGCCGGGCGCCGCGCCGCGGCGGCGGGCGGTGTCGTTGGCGTGCGAGATGACCCCCTCCTCGTAGAGCGACGTGGCATCGCCGATGCGGGCGGATGCCGCTGTCACCGTCAGGCCGGCGATGTCGCGGGCGTCGAGCGCGGGCAGGCGGGTGATGCCGGCGTCGTCGGCGCCGACGCCGGCATCGCTGAAGACGCCGGCGAAGCCGTCGACGCGCAGCGCCATTTGCGGGCTGCCGCCGACCAGCCCGCCATGCGACCCGGTGACGATGATCTGGCCGGCATCCTCGGGCGCAATCAGCGAGGCCGAGTCGATCAGCACGATACGGCGGCGCCATTGGGCGTTCTCGAGGACGCGCCTCGCCTCCTCGCACGGCGGCGGGTCGCGATCGGCGGCGCGCGCGGCGACAAGGCGGAGCGCCGCTTCGCGTCCGCTCATGCCGGGCGAGACGCCGAGCGCGGCCGCCGCGGCGTTGGCGTGGCTGACGGTGCCGCGCGCCATCATGTCGGCCGCATCACCGATGCGACAGCTCGCGTGCGATAGGGTGGCGGCGGCGACGCCAACCGCCTGCGCCATGGTGAGGACGGCGATGCCCGCGTCGTCCTTGCCGCGACCCGCATCGTTGTGAATGACGGCGCGCGGACGCGCCTTGAGGGTGAGATAGCCGGCATAGGCGCCGCCATGCGAGCCGGTGACGATGACGGCGCCGCGCGCCGCGTCGCCGAGCTTGGTGGCGGTGTCGGCGAGCACGACCTCTTCCGGCAGGTCGGTGCGGTTCATGGCAGTGTTCCGGCGCGCGTTCCGTGCGAACGCGATTGTACCGGCGCAATCCGCGCTCGCAAGGTTTGCCCGCCGGCGACGGCAGAGGGTTCGTTGACACGTTTGGCGGGCGCTTCCATCATCGCCGCAGCGATGGCGGCTGCTTTTCTCGCCCTGCCGCCCTCAGCAAGGCACCGACAGGGAGGTTGCAGCCATGGCCCAGGCCAACGAGATGACGGGCGGCGAGGCCATGGCCCGGATGCTCAAGGCCTTCGAGGCGGGGCCGATGTTCGGGATGGGCGGCTTCCAGCTGCTGGCTTTCTACGACGCGGCACGCCGCCTGAAGCTCGATCATCATCTCATCAACGACGAGCGCTGCGGGGCCTTTGCGGCGGACGCCTACGCCAAGGTGTCGGGCCGTGTCGGACTGATCGATGCCACGCTGGGCCCGGGTGCCACCAACCTTGCCACCGGACTCGTGGAAGCGCTGAACGCCGGCTCGCCCGTCGTGGCCTTCATCGGCGACAGCAACCGCCTCCATGCCGGCAAGAACATGACGCAGGAGGCGCGCCAGGCCGAGATCCTGCGGCCGGCCGCGAAGGAATTCTTGCGCATCGAGGATGCCTCGCGGATCCCCGAGCTGATCCGGCGCGCTTTCCAGGTCGCGACCTCCGGCCGGCCCGGCCCGGTGGTGGTGGCCGTGCCGGAGGATGTCTGCCACGGGACGCTGCCGTTCGAGGAAGCGGATTTCGCCGTCGATCGGCGCTGGGAGGCGGCGCCGTCCATCCGCTGCCGGCCGGCCGCCTCCGACGTCGCGCGCGCCGCCCGGCTGCTCGCCGAGGCGAAGCGTCCGATGCTTCTGTGCGGGGGTGGCGTGCACATCTCGCAGGCGGCCGATGCGGTGAGCGCGTTCGCGCGCGCCAACGCCATTCCTGTCGCCCACACCATGACCGGCAAGGGTGCGATCGCCTGCACCGACCCTTTGAACGCGGGCCTGTTCGGGCGCTACGACCGGATCGCCAACGGCCTTATCGAGGAGGCCGACGTGCTGGTCGTGGTGGGGTGCAAGCTGGGCGAGATCGCCACCAAGCGCTTCACCATCCCGAAGAAGGGCAAGACCGTCATTCATCTCGACATCCTGCCCGAGGAGTTCGGCCGCACGTATCAGCCGACCGTGGCGCTGTGGGGCGACGTGCGCGAGGGCATCGGCGACCTGAGCGAGGCGCTGGCCGGCGATGCCAAGCGGCTGAGGGCCGCGCGCGAGGAGTATGCGGCGAGCGTGCGCAGCCGCATGTCGGCCTGGCGGGAGGGCGTGAACGAGCGCCTCACGTCGGGCGAAACGCCGATCAACATCGCGCGCATGCTGCACGAGCTGAACCGACTGATGCCGCCCGATGGCATCCTGGTGGCGGACGGAGGGTTTGCGGCGCACTGGGCGGGGCTGCTCTACGACACCAAGCAGGCGGGCCGCGGCTTCGTGCCAGACCGCGGATTTGCCTCCATCGGCTACGGCTTGCCGGGCGCCATCGGCGCGGCGCTGGCGGCCAAGGGGCGGCCCGTCGTGTCGTTGACTGGGGACGGCGGCTTCAACATGTCGCTGGGCGATCTCGAGACCGCGCGGCGCATGGGTCTGTCGTTCGCCATCGTAGTGTTCAACAACGGCGCTTCCGGCTACGTGAAGGCCCTGCAGCACCTCATGTACGGCGCCGGTGCCTACCAGTCCTCCGACCTGGCGGAGACCAACTATGCCGAAGTCGCCCGCGCGATGGGCTGTGCGGGCATCCGCGTCGAGGACCCCGCCGACCTCGCCGACGCTTTCCGCAAGGGGCTGGCGGCCGGCGGCGGGCCGGTGGTGATCGACGTGGTCGTCACCCGCGATCCGGCGCGGATGCTTCCCGCCGTCGACAATCGCACCGTCCAGGCCAAGAAGGGCGACCGGGTGGCGTGACGGCCCGGCGGCCGCCGTCGGCTCGGGGTGATGCAGCCGGAAATGGAAAGGGCCCTCTTGCGAGGGCCCTTCTGCAGACCAGGAGAGACGTCGGCCTGCAGTCAGCGCGCCGGTTGCTCGACGGCCGGACCGCCAAGTTTGAGCGGGATGTATTCCTCGCGGCGGCACGCAGCCAGAGCGACGATGGCGCACAGCAGCGCGATGACAGCGATCTTCTTGTGTTGCACGGTACTAACCTCCGCCTAGCCGTTTCACGGGACCCATCTTGCCGATCATGCCCGCAGACCCAAGTGCCGAGTGGGTACAACGCTGGGCGATCTGTGGATAAAACTGGAATGCCACACGCGGGTTCCATGCGGATGTGCGCGATTCCCCACGGAGTGGCGCGGCCGGAGTGCAGCAGCCGGTCGTGAGAGCGGCTGCGGGGCCCGCACAGGAGAGGGGATGCGCCTCAGCCGCCCCAGCTGCAGCGCATGCGCTGGCAGACGCGCTGGGAGCCGTCCACGTAGCAGCGCGCGGGCACGAACCGGCAGACGCGGCAGGTAAAGGAGGACAGACACCCGCGATAGCTGCCGCTGCGGCCGAAATTGCAGGTGCGCACGACCTGGCAGTCACGCCCCACGTTCAACCCAGCAGGCTGCGCGCGCGCCTCGGCGCCACCCAAAGTGATGAGTGCGCCTGAAGCCATCAGGGCCAAAGCCAGGGTCCGGAGGTGTTTCATGGTGACGGCCCGCAGCACCGTGGGTCCCATCGGACAGGGTCAGGCAAGTGCGACACGCCCGCAACGCCTCCCGGGCGCGCGGCGACAGTTGACGGGAACGGTGTGCCCTGGCGGCCACGGTGGCGCGCCGTCGGGTTCTGCGCGGGTTAAAATCGTCACGGCGGGTCGGGATACGGTCTTCTTCGCATCAAACCGGAGCTTCGCCGGCGTTCCCGAGATGCGCGAAGCGCGGACCGGGACCAGACTGCCAGGCCGGAGCTAGCGGGTCTCGTCCGGCGCGCGGTTATAGACGTCGTCGGTGCGGACGATGTCGTCCTCGCCCAGGTAGCTGCCGATCTGCACCTCGATGATCTCCAGTGGAGTCTTGCCGGGGTTCTCGAGCCGGTGCCACTGGGTGGCGACGATGTAGACGGACTCGTTCTCGCGCACGAGCTGCTCCTGCCCGCCGATGCTCACCTTGGCGGTGCCGTGCACCACCACCCAGTGCTCGGAGCGATGATGGTGCATCTGCATCGACAGCTTGCCGCCGGGCTTGACGTGCAGGAGCTTGACCTGGAAGCGCGGGCCGAGGCTCAGCGTCTCGAAGTAGCCCCACGGACGGTAGCTGCGCAGGTGCTGGGCTTGCTCCTTGCGGCCGGCCTGCCTGAGCCGGGCGACGACACCGGATACCTCCTGGGCGCGCGAGCGGTCGGCGACGAGCAGCGCGTCGGGCGTGTCGACGATCACGAGGTCCTTGACGCCGAGGGTGGCGACGAGCGCGCGTTCCGAGTGGACGTAGGAGTTCTCCGTGGCCTCGAGCAGGGCGTCGCCCTTGACGGCATTGCCGCCGGCATCGTGCGGAGCAAGCTCCCACAGGGAAGACCATGAGCCGACGTCGCTCCAGCCGATGTCGATCGGCAGCACGGCTGCAAGCTGCGTGCGCTCCATCACCGCGTAGTCGATGGAGATGGCGGGCGCCCGCGCGAACGCATCGCCGTCCAGGCGCAGAAAGCCCAAGTCCTCCCGGCCGCCGGCAAGGGCTTGCCGCGCCGCCTCCAGAATGGCGGACTCGAGGCGCGACAGCTCCTCCAGGAAGGTGCGCGCGGCGAACACGAAGATGCCGCTGTTCCAGACATAGGCGCCGTCCTGGAGATAGGCGACCGCGGTTTGTGGGTCGGGTTTCTCCGTGAAGGCATCGACGGCGTAGGCCTCGGCGAAGCCCGGCAGTTGCGCACCGCGGCGGATGTAGCCGTAGCCGGTGTTGGGTGCGGTCGGCGGCATCCCGAACAGCACTAGCTTGCCGGTACGGGCGACCTCGGCGGCGCGGCGCACGGCCGACACGAACGCCGCCTCGTCTTTGATGACGTGGTCGGAGGGCATCAGAACGAGGACGCCGGACGGATCCTCGCGTGCCACCAGGAGGGCCGCAACCGCGGCGGCCGGCGCGGTGTTGCGCGCAACGGGCTCGAGCACGATGGCGCGCGGCAGCATGCCTGCGCGCTGGACCTCTTCTTCTACGAGGAAACGATGATCATTGTTGCAGACGATGACCGGGGGCTCGAAACCGGCTTCCGGACCGAGGCGCTTCAAGGTGGCGCCGAGAAAGCTCGAGCTCTGGTGATCGAGGAACCGGATGAACTGCTTGGGATACATGGTGCGCGACAGAGGCCACAGCCGCGTGCCCGAGCCGCCGGAAAGAATGACTGGAAAAATATGGTCCATACGCACCGGCCCCTGTGGAGACGCAGCATTAACAGCAGGGACCGGGGGTCTCAAGGCGCGAGCGAGGGCTGCGGCCGCGTCGGCTTGTGAGAGTGGATGAGGACGCGGCGCGAGCGCACCGTCCAGGCCTGCATCACGTACGGGCTCGGCTCAGTTGGTGTAAGAGCCCAGGAAGGCGCGGCCCGCGTTCGTAGCGAAGACGTGAGCGCCCCGGCCTTCGACGATTTTCCGCTCTACATAGCCGCGGTCCGTAGCCTCCTCCCAGACGGTCAGCCTGGGACATGAGGTGCGCCACGCGTCGATGACGTCGGCGTAGGGCCGCGGTTCCTTGGCAACCCACTCGACGAGATCGCGTATCAGCGGTTCGATCGTGCCCGTCATCGCCCTCTCCTGCGCAGCCACGAAAGGATCGGCATGCAGCCCTGCCGATTCAAGCGGAATCGACTCGTTCAGCAGAATGTGATGACCGGAGCCCCGCCCGCCGCGCTCAGCGCTGCTGGAGGCGTTCGCGGATGGCGCGGAAGACGTCGCCCGGCCGCGACGGCGCCGTGCCGGCGGGCGCGGGCAGCCCGTCCCTGTGCCGCGCAGGCTCACCGGCTGGCGCCGAAGCTTCCCGCAGGCGCACGCCGCGGTGCGGCTCGCCGACGGGCTCGGCAGGCGGCATCGAGGGCAGGCTCACGCTCTCCGCGAACAGGGCCACCTGATGCGCCGCGTCGGCGGCAGTGGTCGAGGACGCATTGCGCCAGCGTTCCACGATGCTTTCGAGGAAGCCTTCGTCACCGACCGAGCTTTGCCATTTCTCCGTGAAGCGGGCGGTGGAGCTGCGTGGCATGCTCTGCGCCGGCAGCTCGTCGAACTTGATGCGCACGGGCAGCGACACGCCGTCGCCGAAGGCGATGGCTTCGCGCTGGCCGAGCGCGCTCAGGAAATCGAGCAGCCCCGAGCCGGTATCGGCGATCGCCGACTTGACGATCTCCTGGTCGCGATCGTTGGACATGCGCAGTGCGAACACCGTGTTGCACTGGGACAGGATGGTGGAATCGATCTCGGCCGGGCGCTGCGTGACGATGCACAGCGAGGCGCCGTACTTGCGGCCCTCCTTGGCGATCTTGGCGATCGCGCGCTTGCATGGCTCGAAGCCGAGACTGGCGTTGGCCGGCACGTATCGGTGCGCTTCCTCGCAGACCAGGGTCACCGGCACCTGGCCGTCGCTCCACAGCGCAAAGTCGAAGGTGAGGCGGCACAGCACGGACACGACCACATTGATGATCTCGGTCGGCAGCCCGGTCAGCTCCAGGATGGTAATCGGCTTGTCGTTGACCGGCACGCGGAAGATGCGGCCGATGATCTGCGCCATGCTGTCGTAGACGGTGAGTGAGCCGAACATGAAGGCATAGCGAGGGTCGAGCGTGATGGTCTCGAGTCGCGTCTTCAGGTTGCGGTAGGGCGCAAGGTCGCGCTTGTTCTCCAGCCTGCCCATCCGGTCGTCGATGGTCTGGATGAGGTCGGAGATGCGGTAGGGGACCGGCGTGTCGATGGTGTACCTGATATCCGAGGAGCTGCGGCGCAGGCCGTTCTCGCGCGCGTGGCCGCGGCCGCTGCTGTAGCGCGCCTTGGCCATCGGGATCATGTCCTGCAGCAGCTCGATCTCGGCCTTGCGCTCGTGCGGATTGCCGATCAGCACCTCCGTCAGCTCCTCGAAGGTGAGGAGCCAATAGGGAAGCTGCATGTTGCGCGAGCTGATGACCTCCGCCGAATCCCCGAACGCGGGCGCATATTCGTTGTGGGGATCGAGCAGCACTATGTGGGCGGCCGGATGCATCTGCAGGATCGCGCGCAGGATCAGCGCGGTGGTGCAGGACTTGCCGGTGCCGGTGGTGCCGACAATGGCGAAGTGCTTGCCCAGCAGGTCGTTGACGCGAACGGTGGCGGCAATCGAGGAATCCTGCCGGATCGAGCCGACGCGCACGGAGTTGCCCCGGTCGCCGCAGAAGGCCTGCTCCAGCTCGACGCGAGAGGCGACGCGGACGCGGTCGCCCAGCGACGGGTAGATGGACACGCCGCGGTTGAAGGTGGCGCTGCGGCCGTCGACCGACTTCCACAGCTCACCCACCAGCCCGAGCTCCGCGATCCACATCTCGCTTTCGCCTTCGCGCTGGGTCGGCACGGGCACGCTGAGCGCCGAGACGATCGCCAGCACCACCGTGGTTGCCGTCTCGACGGCGAACAGGGTGCCCATCTCGGGACGCTCGGCGGCGGCGCCGACCCGCTGGTTCGTGCTGGCAACGCCGTGGTCGAGCAGCACGATCGCCTTGGCGCCGGTGATCGAGACGATGCGGCCGATCGACCGGTCCTGGGGAGGCTCGAGGCGGGTTGCGGCGGCGGACATGCTTGCGAAATCCCTCGACCCTCAGGAGGCGCCGCGCGGGGCGGCGGCCGCGGCGGGCGCGGAGCCGTGCATGTCGGCCACCTCCGCCGATGCCGGCAGGGTGACGGTGACCTGCGTGCCCACCTTCCTGACGCTGCGGATTTCCAGGCGGCCGCCGTGCAATTGCACGAGCGCCCTGGCGATGGGCAGCCCGAGGCCGGCGCCGTCGCGCCAGCGGGCGCGCCCGGCGTCGACCTGGCCGAACGGCGTCAGCGCCACCTCGATCTCCTCGGGCGACATGCCGACCCCGGTGTCGAGAATGCGCACGACGGCGCCCCCGGAGCCATCCGGCGATGCCTCCACACTGACCGATCCGCCGCTGGGCGTGAACTTGATGGCGTTTCCCACCAGGTTGGAGAAGGCTTGGCGCAGCTTGTCGGGATCGCCCTTCACGGCGGGCAGACCGTCCTCGAGCCGGTGCACGAGTGCCACGCTGCTTTCGGCGGCCGTCTGCCGCAGGGACGACAAGACGGGGAGGAGGATCTCGTCGATCTCCACCTCGCGTGCGTCGAGCGTGTACCGGCCGCTCTGGATCTTGGAGATGTCGAGGACGTCGTTGATGACGGCGAGGAGATGGGTCGCCGCATCGCGGATCAGATCGGCATACTCGACGATCTCGCCCGTGCTGAGCGGCCGCATGTCATGCCGGCCCATGAGCTTGGAAAAGCCGATCACCGTATTGAGCGGCGTCCTGAGCTCGTGGCTCATGTTGGCGATGAATTCGGATTTGACCTTGTTGGCGAGCTGGGTCTCGATCCGCGCCGTGTGCTCGGCCATCCACGCCTTGTGCCGCAGCATGGAGTCGGCGAGCAGGTCGGAATAGTCCGCCAACAGAGAAGCCTGCTTCCTCCGGCCTGCTGACCCGCCTAGCATTGCCCTAACCGCAGATTGCAAATACCCCGACATGCAACACTAGGGGCCAGAGCATAACTTGCGGTTAATGTGCCGCGCTGAATTCCGCCAGTGTTTGCGCAGGGTTTCGCCTAATATTAATAGGCGATATCAATGGTTTACGAGCCTCAATACTGAGGCGCGAGCCTGGATGCCGTGACGGCTTCATGTGCTGGTGACAGCTTACCGGCATCCGTGCGTGCGTGTCCCGTGCCGCTTCAAAGGTTCACAGGCGAGCGGCGCACCTATTGAGATGATCCGGTGGAAACACGGCGGGCGATCGGCCAAGTCCGGCCGCCATGGGCAGCAGGGTCGACTACTGCATATCGACGACGTAATGCATTCCATCCGGAAGCACGCACTCAGCCCTTCGCCATTCCGCTGGCCGACCTTCACGCGTCATGATCACGCGATCGCAAACGAAAACAAAGTCGGCCCGAGCAAGACCCAGGATGTCCGCCGCGGCCGCGGAAGGGGCGCTGACACTCAGGCGCTCCGCCGACTTGCCGAGCAGGACGCCATAGGCGTTGGCTATAACGACAGCGCAGAATGAGGGAATTTCCTTCTCCGCCAGCCCTGGAAACAGCGCACCGGGCATTGCCGCCTGCTCGACCATGAACGCTTTGCCGGCGTGGGAACGAACACGTTGAATTCGATAGAAGGGCTCATCGCCATGCAACTGCAACCGCTCTCGCTCTTTCGAGCCGCCGTTCTCGACCAGATCCAGCTCCCTAAGCTCGATGACGCCGCCAATGCGCGTTCCGGCGCCCGTGTAAAAATGACTGAAGCGGATCGTCTGTTCTTGTGAGGCCAAATCGTTCACGAAGGTGCCGCGCCCTTGACGCCGGGTCACCAAACGCTCGCTCTCCAGCAGGTCGAGCGCCTTGCGAACCGTGCCGCTGCTGACTTGCAGCTCGCGGGCCAAATCAACCTCGCTGGCCAAGCTGGTGCCGGGCTTCCATTCGCCCTCGACGATGCGCCGGGCGATATCGTCTCTGACTTGCGCGTAAAGTGCCTTCTGCGTGAGCCTGGGGTTCATGGCAAAGACTGCTACCTGAATGGTCGTGGCTTCGAAACAAATATGCTTTGACCGGCCCAGCCGGCGCGCCGGAGTATTGC
>DATFCC010000081.1:0-2066 GCA_035253505.1 Hyphomicrobiaceae bacterium | reverse complement strand
CGGTGCCGATCATGCTGTCGCGGGTGACGAGGCCAGCCAGCTTCGCCTCGTCCCAGCCGCGGGTGCCCTTCGGGCGCATCGGCAGCACGATATAGCGCAGGTCGGCCGTGGAATCGTGCACACGCACCTCCACGCCCTTGGGCAACTCAAGGCCGAACTCCGCCAGCACCGCACGCGGCTCAACCACGGTGCGGGACCGGTAGGCGAGATTCTTGTACCAGGCCGGCGGCACCCCCAGCAGCATCTTGGGATAGCAGGAGCAGAGCGTGCACACGATCACGTTGTGCACTTTGGCCGTGTTCTCGACGGTCTTGAACTCGGCCAGCGTGCCGATGTCGATGCCGAGCTCGGCCAGCGCGGAACGGGCATCCTTGAGCAGCCGCCTCTTGAAGGCGGCATCGGTCCAGGCGCGGGCGACGACCTTGGCGCCGAGCGCGGGCGAGCGGCTGTCCATCAGGTCGACCTGCGCCGAGATTTCCTGGGCGGTGAGCACGCCCTTCTCGATCAGCAGGGAGCGGACGGCCTCCTCCAGCACCTCGTAGGCGCTTGCCGGCTCGGAGTCGTGGTCCTTCTGTGGCGGCGCATGCGGGTGTGCATGACCATCGTCATGGTCGTCGTGGTCGTGATCGTCGTGGTCGTGCATCGGATCGACCTCCTATCTCGGCTCGAGCCAGTGCTCGTAAATGTCGGCCTCGAGCTCGTCGCCGGCCGCACCGGAATAGCCGGGCCACAGGTCGCGTTGCCGGAAACGCACCTTGTAGAGGGCGAGCACCGGCAGGCCCGGCTTGTGGTAGGCGAGCAGCTCGGGATTGCGGAACGCGCCGAGCACCTCCGCCACCGTGCCCGGCTTGCCGCGCAGGTAGAACGGGGTGCGGCAGTGGCCGAGCGCAGGCCGGGCGGCAACGCGCACCCGGTCGCCGGGCGCAAAGGCGCCGACGCTGGCTTTCGCGCGTGTGCGGGCGCGGGCCGTCACCATGGGACCGTCCCGTTGTCCGTCTTGCGGCCGGCCTTCTCGTGCCTGGCCCGGATTTCGGCCATCCTGGCCTCGATCTCTTCGCGGGTCAGAACCTCCTGCTCCACCAGCAGGTTGCGGACCGACCGGATCCACTTCTCGTAGTAGGTGGTGCGGTCATACTCCTGCTCGGCGTAACTCTCGATCATGCGGCGGTGGGCGTCGACGGAAAGGACGCGCCGCTTGTTGTCCCGGAGCAGGATCAGCATGGCATCCGTGCGCTTTTCCCACAGCGCCAGGTCGTGCTCGGACCGGTCGATGGGCCCGAGGTCGAGGCCGCCGATGTCCTGCACGGTGCGGCCGCCGGCTCCCTGCCGCAGCACGTTCTTGCGTTCGGGCTCGCTCATCTGCCGCATACCCTTCGAGGTTTCGCGCACATGATGCCCCCAGGTGCGGGCGGCTGCCAAGCCCGCAAGCAGGGACGGGACGGAACGGACGGACGGCAGACGCTGCGGCAGGGAGCACGTTGACAACGCACGGCCCGGCCCGGAGCATCCGCAGTGATGTACCGGGAGGGAGGAGCAATGGCCGACACGGCGGCAACGGCAGCAGCAGCCAGCGCCCCGGCACCGGCGGCTGCGGGCGCAGCCGGGCAAGCACTGTTCTCGGCTCCCCAGATCGCCCACGAGCGGCTCCCCGATGGCGCGCTGATCCTGCGCTCGGAGCGGCCCATCGGCCGCGTGCCGCGCGCGCTGGGCGTCCTGCTCGAACGGTGGGCGGTGGCCGCGCCTGAACGCACCTTTCTCGCCGAGCGCGACCACACGGGCGGCTGGCGCCACCTGACCTACGAGGGCGCGGCACGCGCCGCCTGCGCGGTGGGGCAGGCGCTTCTCGATCGCGGTCTCGGGCCGGACCGACCCGTGCTGATCCTCGCCGAAAACGGCATCGACCACGGCATCATGACGCTGGCTGCCCTGCACGTGGGCGTGCCAGCGGTGCCGGTCTCGACGGCCTACGCGCGGCTGAGCCAGGACTTCGGCAAGCTGCGGCACATCTTCAAACTGGTCGAGCCAGGACTGATCTACGTCGACGACGCGGGCCGGTACGCCAAGGC
>DATFCC010000080.1:0-5993 GCA_035253505.1 Hyphomicrobiaceae bacterium | reverse complement strand
GCGGCTGGCGGAGGAGGTCGAGCGCAGCTCGCCGCGCCTCATCGAGATGACGCAGGCGCTCGTCAGGATCGCCTCGCCCAATCCCCCGAGCGACACGGCCGAGGTCGCAACCGCCGCCGAGCGGCGGCACGCTCCAGCCGGCGGCATCGCCAAGCGGGAAGGTGTCGAGGTGGCCGTTGAAGATCAGCCGCCGCCCCGGCGCCCCGGAGCGGATACGGGCAACGAGATTGACGATTCCAGACTCCGGCTCGACCCGCCGGACCTCGACGCCCGGGATGTCCGCCAGCAGGCGCTCGGCGACCGCCGCGACCTCGGCCGTGTCGCTCGGCGGATTGGGCGAGGCGACCTTGACGAGCGCCTGCGTCATCTCGATCAGCCGCGGTGCGCTCTGCGAGACCTCCTCCGCCAGCCGCGCGCGCATGGGCGAGCGCGCCGTCATGTCATTGGTTGGCAAGGCGCCGCTCCCACAACCGGATGGCCATGGCCAGCGGCCAGCAGATGAAGAAGTAGACGACCGCGATGAAGGTGAAGATCTCGAGGGGCCGGAAGGTGGAGGACGACAGCTCCATGCCGCGACGCGTGATCTCGCTGACCGAGATGACGGCGCCGAGCGAGGAGAACTTGATGAGCTGGACGAAATTGGAGGCGAGCGGCGGCAAGGTCATGCGAATGGCCTGCGGCAGCACGATGCGGCGGAACGACTGCGCCGGGGTGAGGCCCAGCACCTGCGCCGCCTCGCGATGCCCCTTCGGCACCGCCTGGATGCCGGCGCGGTAGACCTCGGAGATGAATGCGGCCTGGTAGACCGAGAGGCCGATGATGAGGGCGCTGACGGCGCCGATGCCGACGCCGAACACGATCGGCAGCACGTAGTAGACCCACAGGAGCTGCACGAGGATCGGCGTGTTGCGGATGATCTCGCCGAACGAAACGCCGACCCAGCGCAGGGCGCGCCAGCGCGACATATCGAGGCCGGCGATGAGGAGCCCGCCGAGCATCGCCAGCACCAGCGTGACGGCCGACAGGATCAGCGTCATCTGCAGCCCCGTCATCAAGAAGTCGAAGCTGTTCCAAACCGCATCCCAGCGGAAGCGATAGGAGGTCATTGTCTCACCCGCTTATGGGAGAAGTTGCCGATCGCGGCCTCGATCCTCGGGACATGCCCGAGGGCAGGCAAGCCCGGCACGGGGCCGGAGGCCAGCACACAGTACACGCCAACCTCGTCCTGAGCCGCACCCGGACTCGCCGCGCTGCGAAGCGGAGCCAGCGCGCGGCACCCGCCTCGCTCCTCGTGCGCCGATCACGGCGCCACGATGGGATCGAGCTTGTGCTTCTTGGCGAACTGCATGAGCCGCCCGTCGAGCTTGATGGTGTCGACGAACAGGTTGATGTAGTTGAGCCAGATCTGGTCGCCCGGCGGCACCACGTATGCGTAGGGCGTCACGGCCAGCTTCTCCTTGGGCAGGATGTAGGTGGCCCAGTCGAACTCGTCGGTGACTTTGATGGCGGTGGGGAAGTCGGTCATGATCACGTCGACGCGCTGCGCCACCAGCTCGGCCTCGCGCGTGTTGGGTGGTGCGACGGAGATCACCTCGGCGTTCTTGAGGTAGTTCTTCATGAACACCTCGATGTAGCTTCCCAGCGAAACGGCGGCCTTGATCCCCTTCTGGTCGATGTCCTCCCAGGTCTTGACCTTGCTGCCCTTGCGCGTCACCGCGTAGATGTTGGTGACGAGATAGGGCTTGGAGAACTCCACCGCCTGCGCCCGCTTCAACGTGGCGCCGACGCCGAACATGCCGATCTCGCACTTGTTGGCCTGCAGGTCGGCGATGAAGGTGGCGAACCCCGACTCGACGATCTCGAGCTGCGCGTCGAGCTCCTTCGCCAGCTCCTTGGCGAGATCCGCGTCGATGCCCTCGATCTGGCCGGTGGTCGGATTGCGAAACGAGATCGAGTAGTAGAGCGGGTACTGGCACACCCTGAGCTTCTTGCTCTTCGTCACCTCGTAGAGGCGCGACTGCGGCTGGGCATCTGCGGGTTCCGGCGCGAAGCCTGCGACGGCCAGCGCCGCCAGCAGGATGGCGGCCCCGATGTTCCAAGTACGCATGACGGATCTCCGTTGTCGCTGGTTAATCCTCGAACTGCTGCAGAAAGCGCCTGGCGCGGTCGGTCTTGGGCGCGGTGAAGAACTGCGCAGGCTCCGTCTCCTCGACGACCTCGCCGCGGTCCATGAAGGCCAGCCGCGAGCCGACGTTGCGGGCAAAGTTCATCTCGTGCGTCACGACCATCATGGTCATGCCCTCGCGCGCGAGCTGGCGCATCACCACCAGAACCTCGCGGCGCAGCTCCGGATCGAGCGCCGAGGTCGGCTCATCGAACAGCATCACCTTGGGGGACATGGCGAGCGCGCGGGCAATGGCGACGCGCTGCTGCTGCCCGCCCGAGAGCCGCGCGGGATAGGCGTCGCGCTTGTCGGCAAGGCCGACCTTCTCCAAAAGGTGCTCGCCGGCCGCCACGGCGGCGGTCCTGGCGGTGCCTTTAACCCGGATCGGCGCCTCGATGATGTTCTCAATGACCGACATGTGCGGCCACAGGTTGAAGTGCTGGAATACCATGCCGATGTCCGGTCGCACCGCGCGCGCCGCGCGCCGCACGTCCGTTCCACCCTCGGGCGAAGCAATCACCGTGCCGTTCATGGTCACGCGGCCCTCGGACGGTTCCTCGAGCAGAGCGAGGCAGCGCAGCAGCGTGGTCTTGCCCGAGCCGCTGGGGCCGACGACGCACACCACATCCCGCTCGGCGACGGCCAGCGACACGCGCGTGAGAACCTGGTTGGTGCCGAACCGCTTCGACACGCCCTCCGCCGCGATGATCGCAGCCCTGGTCATCGGCTGCTCGTTCCTTGCCCGCGCCGCATCGTCCCGCACCGACGGCTCTTGCCATATAACCATGCGCTATGCCTAACTTGCCGGCACGGCCGATCGGCCTTGTCATTTCGCCAGTGACACTCGCATCCTCTGGCTCCCCTGACAATAAGAGGATTTTATCACTCTATGGATGTTCGCCTCCTTGAAGCCTTCCGCGCCGTCGTCGACCAGCGCTCCGTGACGGCCGCGGCAACCGTGATGGGCGTCACCCAGCCGGCGGTCAGTGCGCAGATCGCCAGGCTCGAGCAGGAATTGGGTTTTGCGCTCTTCGAGCGCGGCAACGGCCGCCTGACGCCGACGCCCGAGGGCTTGCTGTTCTACGCCGAGACCAATCGGGCGCTGACGGGCATCGATCGGCTGGCGCGGGCGGCGGAGGAAATACGCACGGCGCAGGTCGGGCAGCTCGTGATCGCCAGCCATCCGAGTGCCGCCATCTCGCTGCTGCCTGGTCTCGTCTCGGAATTCCTGGTCGAGCGGCCGGGGGCGGTCGTGCGGCTGATCTCGCGCAGCTCCGATGTCATCAGCCGCCTGCTGCCGACGGAGAGCTATGATGTGGGTATCGCCGAGCTGCCGATCGACGAGGCCGCGGTCCGCCTCACCCGCTTTCAGATGCGCTGCGTGGCCGTGCTGCCGGCGGGGCATGCGCTGGCCCGGCGCAAGATCTTGACGCCCGCGCTGTTGTCGGGCCTGCCGGTGGTGGCCCTCACGCGCACGCTGCAGACTTCGGTTCGGGTCATGAAGGCCTTTGCCGAGGCGGGAGCGGAGTGGAGCCCTGTGGCCGAGGCCGAATACTTCGCCACAGTGTGCGGCATGGTGGCGGCCAACGCCGGATGGTCGATCGTCGATCCGCTGTCGGCCGAGACCTTCAAGCATCTGGGACTTGCCGTGCGCGAGTTCGAGCCGGCGATCACCTACCAGATCGGTGCCTTCACCGCGGGCGAGCGGGAGCCGTCGATCCTCGCGCAATCCTTTCTCGACCTGCTCGGCCGCAAGCTGAGGTCGACGGATGCCTGACGAGGCCAGCATGCGGGTCGGTGCCGACGTCTCCGCCGCCATTGCCGCCGACGGGCACCTGTGGAGCGACTTCCTCGCTATCTGCGACTGCGGCGGCCGCCTCGCCGGCACGGACAGCGAGCGGGACGCCTTCGCGCTGGTGGAGGCTCGCGCGGAGCAGGCCTGCGGGCGCAAGGGCCGTTCGATCGCGGTGCCCTACGGCGGCTGGACCGCGCGTGCCGCATCCCTCCGCCTTCCCGGCGGCGTCTCGGTGCCCGTCCATGCCCTGGTGCGGACCATCGC
Source organism: Hyphomicrobiaceae bacterium (assembly GCA_035253505.1). Lineage (GTDB taxonomy): Bacteria > Pseudomonadota > Alphaproteobacteria > Rhizobiales > Hyphomicrobiaceae > AWTP1-13. Next base: position 1,770 of record DATFCC010000080.1, on the reverse strand, counting down.
AACGCCGCCCGGCGGCCTGACCGCCGAAGTGGTCGATCTCGGGCGCGGCACGCCAGAGGAGTTTGCCGCATACGCCGCCGACATCCGTGGGCGTATCGCGCTGGTCCGGCATGAGCTCATGTTCGCTGCCGGTACGATCCACCGCCGGCGCAAGTACCTCGCGGCGCTGGAGGCCGGCGCCGTCGGCTTCCTGATCGCCGGGCCGCTGCCGGGCCAGCTCGTGGCAGGGTCCTCCGGGAGGCAGGATGGCGGCGGCATCCCGGCCGCCGGCATCACACCGGAAGCGGCTGCGTCGCTGCGGCGGACTTCCCGCGGCTGGGCCACCGCGACGCTGATGATCGAAACCGATGAGCGGCCCGCCGAGACCCGCACGCTGCTGTTCGACGTTCCGGGAGAGACCAGCGAGTGGATCGTGCTCAGCGCGCACGTCGATGGTCACGACGGCAGCGAGAGCGCCATGGACAACGCCAGCGGCCTGGCCGCCGTGCTGTCGGCAATGCGCGCGGTGGCACCGAAGGTCGCCGGCTGGCGGCGCGGCGTGCGGCTGGCGTTCTTCAGCGTCGAGGAATGGGCGCTGACCGGCTCGGCACAGTATGTCAAGGGCCTGACGCAAGGAGAGCGCGACAGCATCGCGCTGAACGTCAATCTGGACTCGGTCGGCGGCAGCCCAAACCTCACCGCCCTGACCAGCGGCTTTGCCGGCCTGGAGCCGTTTCTGCTGGCCGTTGCCGAGTCCGCGTCCATACCGCTGCGGACCACCCGTCCGCTGATGCAGAACTCCGATCACGCCAACTTCGCGCTGGCCGGCATTCCCGCATTCCGGCTCGTCGCCGGCTTCGACGAGCCCGCCGCGAACCTGCGCCATGTGCTCACACCGGCCGACACCCGCGACAAGGTGGCGCCCGCGGAGCTCGTGCGTTCGGCAACGCTCGCCGCAGCCATCGTCGCGGCCGCATGCAACGCTCCGCCGGAAGAAGCCGCGCGCTGGCGCAGCGCGGGGATGCTCGCATAAGAGGGAGCGCGCCTATCTGGCGCCCGCCGGTGCCGTTCAAACCGGTAACAACCAGCTCCACGGTCATCCCGGTGCTCGTCCCCGGGATCCAGGCATCCGCAAATGCCGAAGCCTGTTGAGCGACGGATGCCGAGCATGACGGCCGGCATGACGGGCCACGTTCGCCGTACCTGTCGCGGCCTATCAGAATGGCAAGGGTCAGACGACGCTGCGGTAGCGCTCCACGCAGGTGTCGAGCACCTCATCTGCGGTGCGGCTCCACCATGCGTCGGAGAAGATCTCCACCTCGACATGGCCCGCGAAGCCCGCCGCCTCCACGAGTGCCCGCACCTTCCGCAGCTCGACGATGCCGTCGCCCATCATGCCGCGATCGTTGAGGAGATCGCGCGTCGGCACCAGCCAGTCGCACACGTGGTAGGCGAGCAGGCGGTCGCGACCGGCGCGTGCGATCTGCGAGGCGAGCTTGGGGTCCCACCACACGTGGTAGACGTCGAGTGCCACGCCCAGCGCGCCGCTGCGCCCGGGATCGAGCGCATCGCAGATGTCGAGGGCCTGCTCCAGCGTGTTGACGCAGGCGCGGTCCGCGGCCTGCATGGGATGCAGCGGCTCGATGGCGAGCGGCATGCCAACGCCGCGCGCGTACTCCATCGTCGCGGCGATGCCGTCGTGCACCTGCGCGCGGGCGAGACCGATATCCTTGTAGGCCGGCTTGCCCGCCAACGCGCCGGGCAGCGCACCCACCACCAGCACCAGGCACG
>DATFCC010000079.1:0-6940 GCA_035253505.1 Hyphomicrobiaceae bacterium | reverse complement strand
GCGCTATCACGTGCGCGCCGGCGCCTCGGTCACCCACAAGAGCAAGGACCTGCCCCAGGTGATGGTGGAGCGCTTCGGCGATCCGGCGGGCTTCGTGGGCGCCACGCGGAATCTGGCCGCGGCCAAGTAGACGCCCTTGCTACGGCCGCACCTTGCCGCTCGGTGACCTGGGCCCCCGCCTTCGCGGGGGTGACGCCAGTTGGGATGTCGAACCCCACCCTAACCGTCATTCCCGCGAAGGCGGGAACCCAGTGCACAGGTCGATCGGGCCGAGGGGTCTCATCGCGCCGCAACCTCGTCGCGGCGAGGCCGGCGTCTCTCTAGGCGGGTGCGAGCGGCCGCGGCGGCATGTTGGTGGTCGAGCCGTGGGCGGCGTTCCAGGCGCCGATATCGTGCGTGATCATGAGCGGCGGCTCGATCAGGCGGTGGGTGGCGGCGGTGCCTTCCAGCGTCCACTCCACATAGCCGGCGCGCGGCACGCCGAGGCCCCGCTTCTGCTTGTCGATGATGTTGAAGAACGAGGTCGCCGGGGCCCAGACGATGTCGATGCCGGCGTAGTGCATCTGCCGGTAGACGTGCAGGTGCCCGCACGCGATCACGGCAACGCCGCCCTGCAGGCACGTGTCGAGCAGGCGCTTTCGCGGTGCCGCGGGCACCGCCATGGCCGTGACGGCCGTATCGTCCGGCGTCTCCTCGAACGGCGGCAGGTGCTGGAACAGCATGACCGGCCGTCCGCACCGCTCCTTCAGCGCACGCTCGAGGAAGGCCCATTGCTCCCGCTCCTCGGCGAGGTCGCTGCCGAGGAGCGCCGTGTCGATGCCGACGAGGCGCCACTCCCCGATATCGCGCCACCACCGGCCTTCCCCGTAGTGGCGCCGCCAGCCGGCGAGACGCTCGGAGTCGACGGGCTGGTTCAGCCGCACGGCCAGCGGCGATTCCCCGGTATCGTGGTTGCCGGGTATCGCGAGCCAGGGAATGGCGAGCCTGTCCATCTCCTGCCTGGCAAAGGCGATGTCGTCCTCATCGCCGGCGCCATCGAAGGAAACATCTCCGCTGTGCACGACGAGCTGCGGCGGATCGCGCCGCACCTCCCCCACGAACACGTCCCAGTTGTCGACGAAGTAGGCGCGCTTGCGGCTCACATGCGTGTCGGAAACCTGCACGATCCGGACGGTGCCTGCGCGGACGCCCATGGTGTGAGGATCAGCTCGCCGCGGCCACGATCGGCTCGGGCGCGGTGCGGTCGAGCAGCAGGTCGGACGCCTTCTCGGCGATCATCAAGGTGGCGGCGTTGAGGTTGGCGGAGAGCATGGTCGGCATGATGGAGGCGTCGATGACGCGCAGGCCCTCCAGCCCATGCACGCGAAGCCGGTCGTCGACCACGGCCATCGCGTCGGTTGCGGGTGCCATGCGGCACGTGCCGGAGGGGTGGAAGGTCGTGGTGCCGCGCTGCTTGGCGGCACCCAGCAGCTCGTCGTCGGTTTCCACGCCCGGCCCGGGGAAATCCTCGCGCAGGTAGTAGGGCTGCAGCGGTCGCGACTTGAGCAGCCTGCGAGCCAGCTTCATGCCGGCGAGCAGCACGCGCCGATCGGACTCCAGCGCCAGGTAGTTGGGCTGGATGATGGGAGCCTCGAATGGATCGCTCGAGCGCAGACGGACGTAGCCCTTGCTGTCGGGCCGCTGCTGCCACGACGCCACCGTCATGCCGGGCTCCTCCTCCAGCTCGCCCTGCACGCCCTCCTTGTAGCTCGCCGGCGTGAAGGTGAGCTGCAGGTCGGAGTTCGCCACCGTCGGCTCGGAGCGCCAGAAGCAGTAGACATGCGTGGGGCTCAGCGACAGCACACCCTTGCGGGTCAACGCATAGCGGGCGACTTCGCGCGCGAGCTTGAGCCCGCGCACCTTCTCGTTGATGGTCTCGATGTTCTTGACGCGCGCCACGAAGCGCGGGGCGTAGTGGTCGCGCAGGTTCTCGCCGACACCGGCCAGCGCATGCAGCACGGGGATGCCGAGGGACTTGAGCAGATCCGGCGGGCCGATACCGGAGAGCTGCAGCAGCTGCGGCGAATTGTAGGCGCCCGCCGACAGGATCACCTCGCGCCGTGCCCGCACTTCGCCCGGCCTGCCGCTCCGGCCGCCTTTGAGATAGCGCACGCCGACGGCCCGCTTGCCCTCGAGGATGAGGTTGGTGGAGTGCGCGTGCGTGAGGACACGCAGATTGGCGCGCTTCATGGCCGGACGCAGAAACGCGCGGGCCGCACTCATGCGCCGGCCGTTGAGGATGGTGCGCTGGGCGTAGGCAACACCTTCCTGGATCTTGCCGTTGTAGTCGGGATTGTGGGGGATGCCGGCCTCGACCGCGCCCGCGATGAAGGCGTCGCACAGCGGATGGCGCCAGTCGGTGTCGGTGACCGTCAGCGCGCCGTCGCGGCCGCGGTAGGTCGGATCGCCGTCGCCGATGCGCCGCTCCATGCGCCGGAAGTAGGGAAGCACGTCAGCATAGCCCCAGCCGCGGTTGCCCTGCTGCGCCCAGGTGTCGAAGTCCATCGGCTGGCCGCGGTTGTAGATGTGGCCGTTGATGGAGCTGGAGCCGCCGAGCGTCTTGCCGCGCGGGGCGAGGATGCGCCGGCCGCCGGTCCACTCGCCGGGCTCCATGCTGTAGAGCCAGTTCACGCGCGGGTCGTGGTAGGTCTTGATGAAACCCGCCGGGATGTGGATGTAGGGGTGCCAGTCGCGTGGGCCGGCCTCGAGCACGCATACGGTGGTCTTGCCGTCCGCCGTCAGCCGGTTGGCCAGCACGCTGCCGGCCGAGCCCGCGCCGACGATGACGTAGTCATAGGTCTCCAAGCCGCCTTCGCCCTTCCTGTCCATCGGCCCCTCGCCGCTTGCGAGGGGGCCGCCGCCGTCTACTTGTCCAGCCACACGTCGTCGAAGCGCCAGTTGTTATAGATGCTGTTGTGGTGGAGGACGAAGTTCTTCACGTAGGGCTGCCAGCACAACCCCGTGACGCCCTGCGTGATGATCGGCCGGGCCACGTCCTCCGCAAGCTTCTTCTCGACATCCCAGACAAGCTTCCGGCGCTTGGCAAGGTCGGTCTCGCGCGATTGCGCGTCGATCAGCTTCTCGACCTCCTGGTTGCAGTACTTGGTGTAGTTGCGCTCGGAGCCGCACGCGTAGTTCTCGTAGAAATTGACGTCGGGGTCGTCGATGGCGGCGGCGGTGAGGTTCATGCCGACGGTATATTCGCCGCGCGCCACCTTGGCGAACCACACGCTGGTGTCGATGACGTCGAGCTCGGCGTCGACGTGAACCTTCTTGAGCTGGTCGATCAGCAGCACCGCGGGGTCGCGGTAGAGCGGGATGTTGCGCGTGGCCACCTTGATCTTGAGCGGGTTGCTGGGCCCGTAGCCCAGCCCCTCCATGATCTTGCGCGCTTCGGCGCGGCTCTTCTCGACATCGCCTGCATAGCCCGGAAGCGCCGCCACCACCTCGGGCGGCATGCCCCACAAGCCCTCGGGCCCCGCCAGCATCACGCCGCCGATCTTGCCCTTGCCGTCGGTGATGATGTCGACGAAAGCCTTGCGGTCGATGGATAGCGCCAGTGCGGCGCGCAGCTGCGGATTATTGAACGGCGCCACCTCGCGGTTGACGATCAGGTTGAAGGAGTTGTTGGTGGGCTGCAGCTCGCAGATGGCCTTGGGCAACTGCGATTGCACGTCCTTGGTCAGGGCCACGGTCAGGTCGAGGACGAGCGTCATATCGAACTCGCCGGCGACGAAGGCGAGGGCCCGGGTCGAGCGGTTGGAAATGACGCGCCAGTCGATGCCGTCGAGATAGGGGTGGCCCTTGCGCCAGTAGTCGGGATTGCGCACGACCTTGACGGACTCGTTGGTCTTGAATTCGACGAACTTGAAGGGGCCCGTGCCGACCGGCTTGCTGCGCATGTCTGCCGCCGACACGTGGCAGGGATAGACCGGGTTGTAGCCGGTGGCGAAGAGGGAGAGGAACGAGAGCTGCGGGCGGTTGAGGACGAAGGTCACCTCGTGGTCGCCGTTGACCACGACTTCCTTGAGGTTGTGCCACCAAATGGCGCGCGGGTTCTTGCGGAACTTGTCGGCCGATTTGTCCTGCAGCTTATCGAGCGTGCACGCCACGTCCTTGGCCGTGAACGGCTTGCCGTCGTGCCACCTCACATCCTCGCGCAGCTTGAAGGTGAGCCGGGTCTTGTCCTCGTTCCAGGCCCAGCTCGTCGCGAGCTCCGGCCTGATGTTGTCGGCCGTGTTGAGCTTCTGGTGCTGGTCGTAGAGCACCAGGTTGTTGAAGATGCCCATGAACGGCGTCGTCGTCGAGACGGTCGCCTCCTCGTGGATGGAGGCGCTGGGCGGGCTGTCCCAGATATACATGCGCAGCGTGCCGCCCTGCTTCTGGGCCAGCGCGGGCCCCATGGCGAGCAACCAGGTCGCTGCAAAGGCGGCAGCGAGCCGCAAGCGGCTTGGCATGTCGTCCTCCCTTCGTCGGCATGTCTCGCGGCTGGGCCGGCCGGCCCAAATGCCGGTGGCGGCGTCCGCTGCACGCCCATTGCTTGGCAGCATGCGCGCTGCCGCCTTGCCTTGGCAAGAGTGGCCATCGATCGACGAGGCCGAGGCACAGGCGGCTGCTACCGGCGCGCAGTGGCGTCCGGGGAGCCAGGCGCTGCGTGACGCGGGAGCCATATTGCCCGAGCGTGCAGGCGGATGCCTCGCCGCGGAAAGCCGGCGAGGACCCGCTTGCGCAATTCAGCACCTTCCGCTGTTGGCGATCAGCCGTAGACCTTGCGCACCTCACCTTCGGCCCACTTCACGGCGTCCTCTGCGGGCATGCCCTGGACGGCCTTGGCGTACATGTCGACGATGATGTACTTCGACAGCACCTCCGCAGCCTTCGGCCCTGCCGGCCCCGCGTAGCCGTAGACCCGCCCGAGCCGGGGCGCGACGCGATAGGGCGCCATGACCGGATCCTCTCCCCACATCTTGTGGTTTTCCCATTGCTTGGTGGGACCGGTGGCGAAACCCTTCTGCACGCTGAACCACTTGTCGTAGACGTCGGTCGAATGGAACCACTTCAGGAATTCCATCGCCTGCTTCTGGTTCTTGGAGTAGTTCATCACCATCATGCATTGGAACGGATGCACGCCGAACTGCCCGGCCGGGCCCTTGGGCAGCGGCGCGTGCAGGATGTCCGTCTTCATCTGCGCCCCCGCCTCGGTCTTGTACTGATCGGGCTTGCGCAGTGACTCGATATAGATGGAGGCGCCGTTCAACGTGGCGCTGATCGTGCCCGACAGGAAGGCGCGATTGTTGTTGGAGTCGTCCCAGGCAAGGCCGCCCTCGTCGTGGGCCTCCTTCCAGAACGCCGTCATGAACTTCACGGATTCGATGGTCTCTTTCGTGTTGAGGTTCACGGTCTTGCCGTCGGCCTCGACCTCGCGCCCGCCCCATGACCACAAGTAGGGATAGGCGAACGCCGGCGCGTCGCCGACCGTGTGGCCGAGGGTCTGGCCGATGGGATGGCCCTTGGCCTTCAGCTTCTTGCCCGCCGCCCGATACTCCTCCCACGTCTCGGGGAACTTGCTGACGCCGATCTCGTCGAACCGGGACTTGCGATAGGCGATCATGGCGCCGACGATGCAGTAGGGCACGGCGATCCACTTCTTGCCGTCGTGGGTGTTGGCCTTGGCGAGGTCGTGATAGCCGCCCTGTGCGTTACCGATTGCCTCGCAGACCGACGACACGTCGGCGCAGCTGTCGGCGTAGAGCTGCGCCTTGTTGTCGAAGATCATGATGATGTCGGGTCCGGTCTGGACCTGGATCGCCGCCGTCGCGCGCGGCTGGAGGTCGTTGAGGCCGATGGTCTCCATGTTGATCTTGAAGCCGAGCGCTTTCTCGGCCTCCCCCAGCATCGACTGGCGCAGGATCTGGTCGCCGGCCGGGACGAAGTCGTTCCACTTCAGCCAATGAATGGTAGATCCCTGCGCATAGGCGGGGGCCTTGCCGGCCGCCAGGATGCCGGCCATGCCGCCGGTTTTCGCAACCAATGCGCCGGCGCCCGAGGACTTCAGGAACGTGCGACGGGTGACACGAGCCATGTTGCTCCTCCCTGATCTGCATGCTGTTGATCAGCACACTTTATGGGGTGACTGTAGGAGCAGATCAGGCGTCGGACAAGCTGACGCTCGCCGCAAGCAGGCACGATGAGCGCCCTTCGGCGTTGCGCCGGCACCCGTAAGGCTCTGACTGAGCAGAGCACTCCCTATCGGCCGCCGGGCATCCAGCGCGGGCGTTGCACGGCAACCAGACGCCCGGTCAGCTCACGCGCGGGAGGACCTCGGTATAGAAGCGCTCGATGGAGCGCATCAGCGTGGCGTGCGGCACCAGCGTGTTGTGCGTCCAGCCGAAGATCCAGTTGACCGGCAGCTTCCTCTTCAGGGCTTCAAGGCTGCGCGTCACGGTGTCGACCGTGCCGACCAGGGCGTAGCCCTTGGCAATGGCTTCTTCCGTGCTCGGCGCCTCGCCGGTCTTGGGATCGAGCATGCCGCGCCGGAAGCCGAAGGGGACGAACCAGGCGTTGCCGGCGAAGGTGGCGGAGTTGACCCACATCTCGCGCGCCTCCTCGTCCGTGTCGGCGATGATGATGTCGCGCAGCATTCCCATGCGCTCGCCCGGCCCGAGGCCCGATACCGAGGCGTAGAGCTCGAACAGGTTGCGCTCGTGCACCTCGTGCATCGGGGGCAGGATGGCCGTGACGCCGTTCTTGGCGCACCAGCGGATCGAGTTCTCCGACGAGGCGAACGGCTGGAAGATCGGCGGGTGCGGCTTCTGGAGCGGCTTGGGCACGACGCCGAGCTGCCTGACGACCCCGTCCTCGACGCCGGCGCCCCACAGGCGTGTCGCCTCGATGTCCCACG
>DATFCC010000078.1:0-2630 GCA_035253505.1 Hyphomicrobiaceae bacterium | reverse complement strand
TCTTCAACGGCGCTGTCGATATCGGCCAGGGTTCCTCCACCGTGCTGCTGCAGATCGCGGCCGATGCACTCGGGCTGCCGCCGCAGGCGTTCGACATGGTCGTGGGCGACACGGACCTGACGGAGGATGCGGGCAAGACGTCCGCCTCGCGGCAAACGTTCGTGTCGGGCAACGCGGCGCGGCTGGCGGCCGCGGATTTGCGGCGCAAAATCCTGGCGCTCGCCAATGCCGGGCCTGATGCGAGGCTGACACTGGAGGGCGCGCGTCTGACCATCGCCGATGGCGAGGCTTCGCGCACGATCGATCTTGGCACGCTCCCTGTGCTGCCGCCGCGGCAAGCCGATCAGCGTGCAGGTCGGGTCGAGCGCAGCGATGACCCGCAGGCCGCACCTGTGAGCGGTGCTGCTGTTGGGTCTGGGCTTCGCTTGACCCAACCTACGCACTCACCGCCGCTCTCAGCGAGGTCCAACACCGTGCTGAGGGGCGAGGTCGAGAATGCGCGACCCGTCCCCGAAACTGCCATCATGCCCGCGCAGGCGGGCACCCACGCAAGCATCCGAGCACACGACGATAGTGACGTCCTCGAGGGCACCGGCCATTGGGACCCGCCCACCACGCCGCTCGACGCCGACGGCCAGGGCGTGCCCTACGCCACCTACGGCTTCGCCGCGCAGATGGCGGAGGTGGAAGTGGATACCGTGCTCGGCACCACCAAGGTCCTCGCCATCGTTGCCGCACACGACGTCGGCCGCGCCATCAACCCCACGCTCGTCGAGGGACAGATCCACGGCGGCATCGCGCAGGGCCTCGGGATGGCGCTGATGGAGGAGTTCACCCCCGGCCGCACGGAGAACCTGCACGATTACCTGATCCCGACCGCCGGCGACGTGCCGCCCATCAAGACCTACCTGATCGAGGACACCGACCCGCACGGGCCATTCGGCGCCAAGGGCGTCGGCGAGCCGGCGCTGATCGCCACGGCGCCCGCCATCCTCTCCGCCATCCGCCACGCTACCGGCGCGCGCCTGACCCGCACGCCCGTGCTGCCGCACCGGCTCTGGCAGGCGCTGCGGGAGCTTCGGGGATCACGGGCATGAGAGGTCGCAACGTCATGCCCGCGAAGGCGGTCACCCATGCAAGGTCCGGACTGCACGCCGCGGCTGGCGTGAATCCCCACCTGCGCGGGGATGACGTTGGGAGTGTAGGAGGCCGGCCCACCGCCAACAGCGTCGGCGAGCCGGCGCTGATCGCCACGGCGCCCGCCATCCTCTCCGCAATCCGCCACGCCACCGGCGCGCGCCTCACCCGCACGCCCGTGCTGCCGCATCGCCTGTGGGAAGCGCTACAGCGGCAGAAGGAGGACCGCGCATGACGTGTTGCCTGACCGTGGCCGCCCCCCAATGCTCCCCTCTCCCCTCGGGGAGAGGATGTGAGGCCATGGCTTATGGCTGCTCGCGGCGCAAGCGCCGCAGGTTCAACTCGCATGGAGCAGCCGTAAGTTGTTTGGCCGATCGGGTGAGCAGGGACTGCATCGCGCCCAGGCGGAAGGCCCCCTCATCCGACCCTACGGGCCATCTTCTCCCCAAAGGGAGAAGGGTTGTCGAGCTTGCCGAGTGGGAGGTGGGGCCATGAGCCGTGACCAACTCTCGCTGGCCGCGCGGGCGCGCAAGATGGGCGCCGCAGAGGGTGAGGGCATCGTGCGCTGCGATGCCTGCCCGGTGCTGTGCCGCATCCGGCCGGGGCGGCAAGGCGCCTGCGCGCGCTACGCCAACGAGAACGGCCAGCTCGTGCGCACCGACCCCGTGCTCCTCATGCAGCGCACGGTCGAGGAGGGCGGCAGGCTCACGCCGTTCGCGGGTGCCGAATGGGACGGCACCCTGCTCGATCCGGCGCGCACGTTCGTGACCGGCGTCGGCGCTGGCACCACCTATCCCGACTACAAGCCGGCACCGTTCATCGTCTCGGCCGAGCACGCCGGCGTCGACACCGTGACGGTCGTGACCGAGGGCATCTTCAGCTACTGCGGCGTGAAGGTGAAGATCGATACCGACCGCCACCTCGGGCCCGAGACGGCGCCGGTGCGCGTCAAGGGTGAGCAGGTCGGCCATGTGACGACGGCGGAATACGGCTCGCAGATGCTGTCGATCGGCGGCGTTCGCCATCTAACCGGCGGCTCCAAGAAGGAAGGCACCGTCACGTGCGATGCCATGCTCGAGCTGTGCTCGGGTGGCGCCGTGGAGATGAGCATCGACGGCGGGCACACGGTGCTCGTGCAGGCGGGGCGCGCGCCCGTCGTCGACGGCCGGCCGGAGGCGCGCATGCGCGTCGGCTGCGGCTCCGCCACGGTCGGCATCTTCGCCCGGCAGTGGCTGGGCCACGTCGACGAGGTGATCGTCGTCGACGACCACATCACCGGCGTGCTGACCGAGCACCAGTCGGGCCGCGTGCTCGACATGCCGCCGGCCGGCATCCGCGTGCGCGGGCGCAAATCGACGCCTGGGCGATACTTCCAGGTCGCCAACCCGGGGCTCGGCTGGGGCGGCACCGACATCACCGACCCGTTGTCGATCGTCGAGCGAATCGACCCCAAGGCGGCCTATCCGGGGCTCCGCCTCCTCATGGTCTCGACC
>DATFCC010000077.1:0-6795 GCA_035253505.1 Hyphomicrobiaceae bacterium | reverse complement strand
TGGTTGCTAGCGATCTCGTACGTTGGTGGGGTGGATTGGGGGTCGCTGCGCGAGCGGGCTACCGCCCGCACCCGTTCGGGGAGACCCCGAGCCCCCTCCTTTCTTGGACTTCAAAGGGCGGTGGGTCCGGGAGGTGTCCTCCCGGCTGGGGTGCGGGGCTGGCCCCGCTCGCGCAGCGAAGCTACTTCGCCAGCTCGCGCGATCGGGCCGTGGCGGCGGCGACGGCCTCACGCATCAGTGGCGCAAGCCCGCCCTTCTCCGCCATCAACACCTGCAGTGCCGCGAACGTGGTGCCACCAGGCGAGGTGACGTTCTGGCGCAGGACATCCGCACCCAGCTCGGAGCGGTGCATCAGCTCGCCGGAGCCTGCCACCGTGCAGCGTGCCAGCTTCTGCGCCAGCTCCGGTGCCAGGCCGGCGGCCACGCCGGCCGCGGCCAGGCACTCTGCGAGGTAGAACACGTACGCCGGCCCGGAGCCGGACACCGCCGTCACGGCATCAATGAGGCCCTCGTCGTCGACCCAGGCGACCTCGCCGACCGCGCGCAGGAGTGCGTCGCAGGTGGCGCGCTGGGCGGCCGTGACGTGCGCGTTGGGCATGCCCACCGTGATGCCGCGGCCGATGGCGGCCGGGGTGTTGGGCATCGACCGGACGACGGCGGTGCCCTTCGCGAGATGCTTCTCGAAGCCGGCGATGGTGCGGCCGGCGGCGATGGACAGCACCACCGTGCCCTTGCCGGCCAGTCGCGCCAGCGGTGGAAACACCTCGTCCATTACCTGCGGCTTGACCGCGGCGACGATGACGGCCGGAGGCGCGGGGAGCGTGCCGACTGTCGGCTGGGCGGCGATGCCGTGCTTGGCCAGCAGCGCCTTGGCGGCGGGCGGCGGCGACGGGTCCTGCACGATGATCTGCCCCGGCGACAGGCCCTGCTCGAGCCAGCCCGCAAGCATGGCGCTGCCCATGTTGCCGGCGCCCGCCAGCAACAGCGTTCCGTCAATCTTGAGGGTCATGTGTCCACCTCGCCGTAGAGCGTAGAGCGCAAATAGCGAAGCGTATTGCGCCACTGCACCCGCCGACCGGCGCAATACGCTCCCGCTATTGCGCGCCTACATCATTCTCAAGCGGCCTTCTTGCGATTGGCGGCCAGGCGCTCGTCGACCAGGGCCACCGTCGCGTCGATGACGGGATGGCTCAGGCCTTTCTGCTTGGCGATGAGCTGCACGAGCTTGTCGGCGCGCTCGATGTTGGGCACGCCGTTGTTCAGTGCGCGAGCCGCGGAAGCGGGACGCACGAGGCTCTGCGCCGCGGCGGCGTATTTCTCGAACGGCACCAGATCGGACGGCGAAGCGCCGAGCTTCACGCACAGGTCATTGACGAAATTGTAGACCGAGCGCGAGGTCTCGATGTCGGAATGCACGGCCTCCTGGGCGGTGCGCATGCCGTCCTTGGTCACGCAGCGGTAGTTGCCGGCCAGCAGCATGGCCCACTTGGCGAGCGGCACGAAGATGGAATCGTGCACCCGCAGCTTGACCGGCAGCTCGATTTTGCCGTCGCCCGCATCGAAGCGCACGGCGTCGATGTCGGCCTCGAGCTGGCGGAGGATGCCGGTGCTCTTGTCGTCGGCGAACCGCGCCACCTTGAAGTTGGTCGGCAGCGTGACCATCAGCACGTTGACCTTCTCCTCCGGCGGGCGGATGGCCTGCGGATCGGGGCTGTTCAGCGTGATCCTGGCGGGATCGAAGTTGTCCCACACGCTGGCGTCGGTGTAGGCGGGCTTGAGCAGTTCGTGGTCCAGGCCCGGGATGCGGCGCACGTAGGGCAGCGGCGGCATGTTCATGATCGACATGCAGGGCACCCGCGACTTGGCCACCGCGTCGAGCAGCTCGCGCACGCCGGGCGAGCGATACTGCGGCTCCTGCATGGCGAGGCCGACGAGGTCGTAGTCACCGGGGTTGACGCCGGTGGCGGGGCCGGCCGTCACCTTGCCGGGCAGCTTGCGCGTGTCCAGCACCACCGGCTCCTTGCGGCCCTTGACCGGCAGGCGCACCTGGAAGCCCTCGGCGTTGATGAGGTCGGCTTCGGCGGGGAGGCAGACAAGGTGGATCTTGTGGCCGCCGAACAGCATCTTGGACGCCAGCAGCGAGCCGTAGGAAGCGCCCATCATCAGGATGTTGAAAGTGGCCATTGCCGGATCTCCTAGCGAAGCGGGAACGAGAGGCGACCCGCGGCCGTCCTTCTTGCAGGGGCGATGCTATGCGCCCCGCCGCCCCCGTGCAATCCGGTTCGCCGAGGGCCGCCGCGGCTGTTCGTGGCAATGTCCAAGGTCGAGGGGCACGACCCGGCCAGGTTGGATCAACGCGATCGGCGACTTGCCCCATGCAACAAGATGGCGACCGATCTTCTATGACGTGTCGCGAAGCGCCGCCGACAGCAGGCGGGACGCCGATCCCACGCATCGAAGATCGACCGTTACGGTCTGCCCGTCGCGGACTGGCTGTCGCAGCGCCGTCCGGCTCGCCGGCGAAACGATCAGGACCGCCGCATCGTGCAGCCGCCGGACTTCGCCCCGGGACAGCCCCAACCCGGTCGCCAGCAGGCGATCGAGGCGCATCCGGCAGGGCCGCGGCACGGCGATCGACACGGCGAGCGTTCGCGGCTCGCCGTCGCACCGGCCCAGCAGACAGACTTGCACCGCCACCCTGTCGCTCTCTTCGATCTGGTCCGAGTATTGCCGCAAGCGCATGACGTCGAAGGCATGGCGCTGGGCCAGCCGGCCGCAGTTCTCCGACAAGGCCTGCAGGTGGGACGGATCGATCTCCGTCAGCGCCGTGCGCTCCAGGATCGGGTAGTTCCAGGTCTGGTCGCAGCGTGCGCACCGATAGATCAGCCAGGCGTCGATGCGCTTCCCCTGCGCGTTGATGCGGAACTTCCCGCTGCAGACGAAGGGCGTCCTTGCATCACAACGATTGCAGTTCTGCCAGACCCGGGGAGTTTCGAGAGATGTCGCAGTCCAGCGTACGCGGACGATGTCTTGCATACCGATGGCAGCCTTCCCGTCGAGAAGTGCTGCGGAGCGGTATGCTGGAGAGACGCCCGGACAGGCCCAGGCACGCGGTCAGGCAATGGTGGGGAGCGCCCGGTGGGCGGTCAGGGGTTCTGCAAAACCGGATCGATGGAAAGTTGACGCTCGCCCGGCGGTGGAGGGACCGTGACCGACCTGCCTTCCCGATCCCAGCACGCCGCTGCGCGCACAAGCAACCCCGGCGGACGCAGGATCGGAGACCCGGCCCAACCGGAGAACGGCATCGAACTGAGATCGGTCAGCGCTTCGGCAAAACGAGCCTCGTGGGCGGCGAGAACTGTGCGACGGTGGGGTCAATACCTGCTTGCTTCATCGGCGGCAAGCTCTCGAGGCGCCCAACCTGCAGCGTCCCGCATGGGCCATAGGGCCGAGTGGATCAGAACCCATTCTCAGCTCACGGAAATCCTGAAGCGTAAAGAAGGGTCAGACCCCTCGCGTTAACGCTCTCCTTCACCACGACCCTTGAGGCGAGGGGCCTGCCCCTTGAGTCCCTGAGGCAGCGCCTTGAGGCTGGCTGCCCCCGGCCTGGTCTGGCGGTGCGCTTCATGACTTCGCGACCTTGGCCGCGAGCCCCAGCTCCTCGCCCGGCGGCAGCGGGGCGAGGTAGGCGGCGACCGTCGCCGGCGATATGTCCTCCAGGCGCGGCGGCGACCACTTCGGCTGGCGGTCCTTGTCGACCAGCAGCGCGCGTACGCCTTCGATGAACTCCCCGTCCTCGAACAGCCGCACGCACAGGCGGTATTCGACGTCGAGCGCCGCTTCCAGCGAGCCGAGGCGGCCGGCCTCGCGGATCGCAGCCAATGTCAGCTTGAGCGACTTGGGCGACTTCTGCGCAAGGGTGGCTGCCGTCTTCTGCGCCCACTCGCCGGAGCTGGTGGAGAGGGCTTCGCGAATCGCCTCGACGCTTCCGGAGGCGAACACGCGGTCGATATCCCCCTGCCGCTCGGCGAGAACCGATGCACCGGCAGGCTCGGCCGCCCGCGAGATGGCGTCGGCGATCGAACCGCCCTTTGGGTCGACGAGGCGCTCGATCAGCCCGGCGATTCTGGCGGACGGCACGCAGACGTCGGAGAAGCGGGCCGCGATGGCGTCGGCCGTGCGCATGGTCTCCCCGGTCAGGCCGAGGTAGACGCCGAGCTGCCCCGGCGCACGGGCCAGCAGCCACGTGCCGCCGACGTCGGGGATGAGGCCGATGCCGGTCTCGGGCATGGCGAGGCGCGAGCGCTCCGTGACGATGCGATGGCTGGCATGACCGGAAAGGCCGATGCCTCCGCCCATCACGATCCCGTCCTGGATGGCGACGATCGGCTTGGGGTAGCGCCCGATCAGGGCGTTGAGCGGATACTCCTCGCTCCAGAAGGTGCGCGCGAGGCCAGAGCCTTCACCGCGGCTGTCGTAGAGCGCCCGCACGTCGCCGCCCGCGCACATGGCGCGATCGCCGGTGCCGTCGAGCACGATGAGCTCGACGCCGGGATCCGCCTGCCAGGTCCTGAGCGCATCCCAGATCAGCCGGACCATGCCGAGCGTCAGGGCGTTGAGCGCCTGCGGGCGATTCATGGTGATGCGCCCCGCCCGGCCCTCGCGGCGTATCAAGACCTCGTCAGGTGCCGGTGCCTGCATGGGGTGCTCCCTTGACTTTCTCGCCGAACCTGGGATTAGCCATCTGACCCTCTTGGCACAGAAGCCGCGCAAGGGGCAGCGAGGGCAGCAGCGGTCAGCAATGACGATTTGGCAGAAGATTTCGGGGTTGGCGACGGCTGTAAGCGACGCAGGCGGGGATCTGCTGTCGGGGCTTGCCGGTGCGCTCGGCCTGCACGGGCCAAACACCGAGCCCCAGAAGGACGTGGCCTTCACCATCGCCGTCGTTGCCCTGAGCGCCAAGATGGCGACCGTCGATGGCGTTGTGTCGCCGCTCGAGCTCAAGGCCTTCTCCCGGGTTTTCCGGTACCCGCCCGAGGAGGCGGCCCACGTCGAGCATGTCTTCGACCTGGCAAAGCAGGATGTCGCCGGGTTCGAGGCCTACGCAACCAAGATCGCGACGCTGCTCAAGGAGGACAGGAAGCTTCTGCAGCACGTGCTCGAGGGGCTGCTGCACGTCGCGGCGGCCGATGGCGCGCTGCACCCCAAGGAAGACGCGTTTCTCAAGCGGGTCGCGGGGTTATTCGGCTTCTCTGACAGCGAGTTCCGGTTCTTCCGTGCCCGCTTCGTCACCGATCACGGCAATCCCTATGACGTGCTGCGCCTGAGCCCTGCCGCCACCGACGCGGAGGTGAAGGCCAGGTATCGCGAGCTCGTACGCGACAACCACCCCGATCGCCTGATGGCCAACGGCGTGCCGGCCGATTTCCTGGAGCTCTCCACGCGCAAGCTCGCGGCCATCAATGTCGCCTACGACGAGATCGCCAAGGAACGTGGGCTTTGACGGGCGGACCCGACAGCGCGCTCGTCGGGCATGTCCATCCCTCGCCCAACTTCGGGCCGAGGCGCAGCTCCCGCCCGCCCGACATCCTCCTGCTGCACTACACGGGCGTCGACAGCGCGGCCAAGGCGATCGATTGGCTGTCGCGCCCGGAGAGCAAGGTGTCCGCGCACTACGTGCTCGACGAGACGGGGTTCCTTACCCAGCTCGTGGCCGAGGAGATGCGGGCCTGGCACGCCGGCGTCGCGGCGTGGGCAGGTGAAACCGACATCAATTCCCTCTCGATCGGCATCGAGATCCAGAATGCCGGGCACGAGTACGGCTCCCCTGAGTTTCCCGAGCGCCAACTGCTGGCCCTCGAAGCGCTGTGCCGGGATATCGTGGCGCGACACAGCATCCGGCCCGAGCGGGTGCTGGCGCACTCCGACGTCGCGCCGACGCGCAAGATCGACCCGGGCGAGAAGTTTCCCTGGGCCCGCCTGGCTGCCGCCGGCATCGGGCATTGGGTGGTGCCCGAGCCCGTCGACTGGGCCGATCCGGGCATCGCGCGCG
Source organism: Hyphomicrobiaceae bacterium (assembly GCA_035253505.1). Lineage (GTDB taxonomy): Bacteria > Pseudomonadota > Alphaproteobacteria > Rhizobiales > Hyphomicrobiaceae > AWTP1-13. The sequence goes on along the minus strand of DATFCC010000077.1, from coordinate 743 downwards.
ACGCCGTCGGCCCGCTGGTGGCGGCGGTGCAGACACTGCTGGCGGATTACGGCTACGGCATCGAGGCGACGGGCGGCTTCGACCCCAAGACCGAATTCGTCGTCAAGGCCTTCCAGCGGCACTTCCGGCCCGAGCGGGTCGACGGGCGCATAGACCAGTCCACGATCAGGACGCTGGAGCGGCTGCTGGCGGCCCTCCCCCGCGGCGCCGGCGTTGCATGACCGCAAGCGGAGGGACCGCGGCGCGTGAAGTGCCCGCCGACCGGTTGGACGCTGTCGCGATCCTCGTCATCACGCTTTGCTGCGCCGCCTGGGGCGTGAACCAGGTGGCCATCAAAGCCGCCAATGCCGGCATCTCTCCGGTCCTGCAGGCGGGGCTGCGCTCGGCACTCGCGATGGTGCTCGTGCTCGGCTGGTCGCTGGCGCGCGGGGTGCGGATCTTCGAGCGCGACGGCACGCTGTGGGCCGGGATCGCCGCCGGACTGCTGTTCGGGCTCGAGTTCGTCCTCATCTACGCAGGCCTGATGCACACGACAGCATCGCGCGGAATCGTGCTGATCTACCTTGCGCCCTTCGTGGTGGCGGTGGGCGCACATTACCTCGTCGCCGGCGACCGGCTCAGCATCGCCAAGGTGAGCGGGCTCACGGCGGCCCTCGCGGGGCTCGCGATCGCCATGGGCGAGGGCCTCGCTGCACCCGGCCGGCCGACACTTCTGGGAGACCTGATGTCCCTGGCCGCTGCCT
>DATFCC010000076.1:0-18547 GCA_035253505.1 Hyphomicrobiaceae bacterium | reverse complement strand
GTCGTCCAGATCGTGAAAGTGGATGGCGGCGGCAATCATCCCACCGGCCAGGAAGCGGCGATAGCCCGCACCGGTGCCTTCGGGGAGTATCGCCAGTCCGGCACCGCTCTCGCTCAACGCCCACTGCAACAGGGGATCGTGGCTTCCGCCGACGATCGGCGGCGGCTCGGCGGGCATCACGCCTTGGGGCCTGGCCATGCCGGCCAGCAGCCAGCGGTCGAGGTCGCCGCGCGAGAATAGCCACTTGCCGGTCACCTTGGTGCAGGGGATCTGGCGATCGGCCACGAGCTCGTAGAGCTTGCGCTCCTTGAGCCGGAGATAGTCCGCCGCTTCCGCCGTCGTAAGCAGCTCCAGGCCTGCGCGCATGTGCATTTTCCAGTGTCTTGGCTCAAGCTTCAGCCTTGGCGGAGAAAATACAACAATCCTGAATGCCGTCGAACAGCGCGCATGAGCCAAGCCGGTTCGGGGCAAGCTGGGGGAATGGCGTGGGATCGCCACTCACGCATGGGCGGCGCGTTGCCCGGCATTTCACCTGCACTTGGCGTCGACGGCCACGCGACCGCCGTCGGCCGCGGTGACGCTGAGGACTATCCTCCAGCCGCTTTGCAAGGCTTCGCTCCAGACCGGGTTGGCGCAGTAGGTGGCCGACCAGTCGGCAGCCTTGCGTTGCGTCCAGGCGTCGTCCATGGAGGACGAGCGCATGTACGTGAAACGCGTGAATTCGATCCGCTTGCGCTCGCAGGAAACCGACATTCCGGCGTTGCGCGTCACCTTGTCGACCCACAGGCCGACATCCTTTTCCGCAGCAAGCGCAAGCTGCCGTGCAGCCACACAGGTGGCCTTGTCATCGACGGCCAGGGCCGCACTCGTGACAACCAGCGGCACCGCAGCCTGTGCGACCAGGGGCAGGAGACGGATGGAACGCTGGAGCACGGACGGGTCACCAACGTCTCGAGTGGCCTTGCCGCCGGTCCTGCTCTGGCCCCCGCCCTGCGGTGCGCGCGCACTTAAAGAGGGCGGGGACATCAAGCCGTCGGCGTACGGCTGCGCGCCCTGCTGCTCCGGCAGCCTACGCCCGCGGGCCTGCTGCCGCAACATCGTCCCCACGGAGCAGGGTCGGCTCCGGCCCGATAAATCAATCGTCTCGAGAAAACAGAGGTGCGGCGACGGTCTGAATAGAACCGCCGCCGCGTGTCGTCCAGCGGGTAGGCCGGATGATTTACCTCGCGGGCGTATCCAGCTTCTTCTCGGCCGCCGGACCCTTCTCCATGCCCTGCGGCGTGCTCGGCGTGTTCGGCGCACCCGGAACGCTGGACGCGCCTGGCGTGCTCGGGTTGGACGGCGTCGCGGGCGGTCCGATCGGTGCCGAGCCTGAGCCCGTTCCATCCTTCTTCGGAACCTCGGAACCCGGAGTCTTGGCCCCAGGCTGCGCGCCAGGCACCGGCGATGTGGGCTGAGCAAGGGCGGTGCCGGCCAACAGGGCTGCGCCGGCCACGGCGGCGATCAACGTGCGCATTGGGTGTGCTCCAAATGTTTCGACTGCCATGTCAACGGCAACGTCGGCCATGAAGTTCCCAGCGGGCTACTGGCATCGTGCGATGCAACTCCGTACACCGCCTGACGTGTGGAGTAAGGCGCATCCGCTGAGATGCAGATGCTTTCGCAACATATCGGTTCCGTGGTGGAACCAGACACGCGAGAGCGGCACTCATCTACGGCGCGCGGGCACGGACGATCATGCCAAAAGAGAAGCGCAGGGCACGCACCGAGACGCGCCGCGCACGGCGAAACGATCGGCAAGCGTCGGAGTTCGGTGCTCACCTTGCCCGATAGCGCAGGGTGCCCGCCGGGCATAGGTGGGAAAGGCACCTCAGGTGCGGGCCGGAGGCGCCTTTCCCGACCCAACCTCGGTGTGGGGCAAGGCTGGGCAGGAGGGATAAATCGTGATTCGCGCGGCTTTTCCGTGGCAGGAATGTCCAAAACGGGGCGACGGCCCGTCTCAGCCTTTGCGCTGAACTTGTATGATCGCGCGGCGATGGGTCCCTTCGCCGACCTTCTTGTCCTCGTCGTGGGCCTCGACCTTGAAGCGGAGCTTGCGGCCGTCGACCTCGATCAACTCGGCCCGCGCGGTGACTTTCATACCCTTCGGCGTCGCCCCGAAGTGCTTGACGTTGACCTCGAAGCCGACGGTCGTGTGCCCTTCGGGAAGATGCGCCTGTACGGCCTCGATGCCGGCACGCTCCATCAACCCGATCATGGAGGGAGTCGACAGAACGCCCTCCCCACCCATGTGCCTGACCACGAGCTTGTCATCGACAGTAGTGACGATCTCCGCCGTGAGACCCGGTGCGAGGCGATCGGTCGACATTGAACTCCTCCGGTCATGAGCATGTTGCACTTGCGACGCCTGGCGGAGGGTCCACCCTCAGGCGGCCTGCCGCAGCGCCGGACGGCGACGCGTCGCCAGAAAAGCGACGACAAAAATGGCCATCTGGATCAGCACGATACACGGCCCGGTGGCGCCGTCGACGTGAAAGCTGACGAGCGTGCCGACCACGCACGATCCGATGGCGGCGGCGGCGGCGATCGCCAGCATGTGATCGAACCGGTTGCTGATGAGGTAGGCGATGGCCCCAGGGGCGATCAGCATCGCCACCACCAGGATGATGCCGACAGCCTTGAGCGAGGCAACGATGGTCAGCGCCAGGAGCGAGAGCAGCCCGTAATGCAGGAGCCGGACCGGCAAGCCGACCGCGCGCGCATGCTGCGGATCGAAGCAGTAGACCAGCAGGTCGCGCCGCTTGACGAGCACGGCGAGCAGGGTGCCGCCGGCGACGATGCCTGTCTCGGCCAGATCGCGAGCCGTTATCCCCAGCATGTCGCCGAAGAGGATGTGGTTGAGGTGCTGGTCGGTATCGACCTTGGTGAAGAGAACGAGCCCGAAGCCGAACATGCCGGAGAACACGATGCCCATCACCGTGTCCTCCTTCACCCGGCTGTTTTCCTTGAGATAGCCGGTAGCGGCCGCGCAGCCGAGCCCGGCGGCGAATGCGCCGACGGCGAGCGGCAGCCCGAGCACGAAGGCGATGACGATGCCCGGCAGCACGGCGTGCGAGATGGCATCGCCCATCAGCGACCAGCCCTTCAGGATCAGATAGCAGGACAGTACGGAGCAGACGGCGCCGACCAGGACTGCCACCACCAGCGCCCGCTGCATGAAGCCATAGCTCAGCGGCACCACGACGAGGTCGACGATGGTGCTCATGGCCCCGCGCCCGGCCACCCGGCCCGTGGCGCGACAGCGGCCGCCGACTTGCGGCGCGCGGCCAGCATGCCGTGCTTGGGTGCGAAGATGAAGGCAGCCAGAAAGATCAGGGTTTGCAGGGTGACGATCACGCCGCCGGTCGCCCCGTCGAGGAAATAGCTGACATAGGCGCCGACCAGGCTGGTCAGGGTCCCGATCGCCACGGCCATCGTCAGCAGGCGGGGAAAACGGTCGGTGAGCAGGTAGGCGGTGGCCCCCGGCGTCACCACCATGGCAATGACGAGGCAGGCGCCGACCGTCTGCAAGGCCGCGACGACGGCGGCCGACAGCAGCGTAAAGAACAGGATCTTGAGCGCGGCGGGATTGAGACCGATGGATCGGGCGTGGCCCTCGTCGAAGAACACGACCATCAGGTCCTTCCACGTGAGGAGCAGTGCGCCCAGCGTGATGACGCTGATGATCACCACCTGGTTGGCATCCTCGTCCGAAATGCCCAGGATGTTGCCGAGCACGATCGACTGCACGTTGACCGATGTCGGGTTGATGGACACGAGCAACAGCCCGGCAGCGAAGAACGACGTGAAGACCAGGCCGATGACGGCATCCTCCCGCAGCCGCGTCTGGCTGCGCACGAACGCCATGCCGAGCGCTGCCAGCAAGCCGGTGAAAAAGGCTCCCGCAGCGTACGGCAGCTTCAGCAGATAGGCGCCCGCGACGCCCGGAACGATGGAGTGGGCAAGCGCATCGCCCATCAGCGACCAGCCCTTGAGCATCAGGAAGGCGGAGAGAAAAGCGCAGGTTCCCCCGACCAAGGCGGAGACCCACATGGCCTTCACCATGTAGTCGTAAGCGAAGGGGACGAGCAGCTCTCCCATCACTTCTCCTCGTCGGCGCCGCGGCGCCGCGGCTGGTCGGTCGCCCTGCGGCTGCCATAGAACACGACGGGACGCTCGTCGTCGGTCAGCACGGTGACGCCGCGCAGGTCGTCGTCCTGGTGCAGGTCCTGGCCCTCGAGGCGGAAGTGGCGCAGCACGCCGCCGAATGCCTTCTCCAGGTTCGCTTGGGTGAACGTGCTCGTGGTCGGGCCGGCGGCGAGCACGGTGCGCAGCACGAGAACCACCTGGTCGCAGAAATCCGGCACGCTGCCGAGGTTGTGCGTGGAAACCAGCATCAGATGCCCTTGCGCCTTCAGCTCGCGCAGCAGGTCGATGATGGCCCCCTCGGTCTTGACGTCGACGCCCGTGAACGGCTCGTCGAGGAGAATGATCAGCCCTTCCTGTGCAAGGGCGCGAGCGAGGAATACACGCTTGCGCTGCCCGCCCGACAGCTCGCCGATTTGCCGCTTGCGGAAGGCCGTCATGCCGACACGCTCGAGCGCCTCGTCCACCTTGCGCCGGTCGACCGGCGACGGGCGGCGCAGGAAGCCCATGCGCCCGTAGCGGCCCATCATGACGACATCGTCGACGAGAACCGGGAAATTCCAGTCCACGTCCTCCGACTGGGGCACATAGGCGACGAGGTTGCGCTTCTGCGCTTCGCGTGCGGACAGGCCGGCGATGCGAATCTCGCCGGCAGACGGTGCCACGAAGCCCATGATGGCCTTGAACAGCGTCGACTTACCGGAGCCGTTCACGCCCACCAGCCCGCAGATGCTGCCGGCACCAAGGTCGAAGGTGGCGTCGCGGAGGGCGGTTGTGCCGTTCGGGTAGGTCACCGTCACATCGCGCACGGAGATCGACGCAGCGAGGCCATCCGCGGAAGCACCTCCGCCGGGCTCGCCCGCCACCCGAAAGCCGTCTTTCACGATCCGAAGCCCTCGACCACGGTCTGCACGGTGACTTCGAGCAGCTTCAGATAGGACGGAACCGGCCCGTTCGCTGCGCTCAGGCTGTCGACATAGAGCACGCCGCCGTAGCGGGCGCCGGTCTCCTTGGCCACCTGCCTCGCCGGCTTGTCGGAGATCGTGCTCTCGCTGAACACGACCGGAATCTTCTCCTTGCGCACGACGTCGATGACGCGCTTCACCTGCTTCGGCGTTCCCTGCTCATCGGCGTTGATCGGCCAGAGATATAGCTCCTTCAGGCCGTAGTCGCGGGCGAGATAGCTGAAGGCACCTTCGCTGGAGACCAGCCAGCGCTTGGCCGGCGGGATGGCGGAGAACCGCCTGCGCAGCGGCTCGTCGACGGCCTTGATCTGGGTCGCGTAGGCGGCGGCGTTGCGGGCGTAGGTGTCGGCGTTGGCGGGATCGTATTTGGCGAGCGCGTTGCGGATGTTCTCGACGTAGATCAGGGCGTTGCTGGGCGACATCCACGCATGAGGGTTCGGCTTGCCGGTATAGGGGCCCTCCTTGATGCCCATCGGCTCGATGCCCTCCGTCACCACCACGCTCGGCACATCCTTGACGTTCTCGAAAAACTTCTCGAACCAGCGCTCGAGGTTCATGCCGTTCCACAGCACGAGGTCGGCCGACTGCGCCTTCACGATGTCGAGCGGGGTCGGCTGGTAGTCGTGGATCTCCGCGCCCGGCTTGGTGATGGACTCCACGATGGCCGAGGTCCCGGCCACGTTCTGGGCGATGTCCTGGATGACCGTGAAGGTGGTGACGACGCGAAACGGCTTTCCCGTCTTGGTTTGCGCCTCGACGGGCGCGGAAAGACAAAGCGCGGCCATCGCCCACGCCGCGGCTGCCGCGACGAGCCTGCCCAGCCCCGCCTTGCGGTCGAGTTGCATTCCATACGCCTGCATGGCCTCAAACTCCGACTGGTACCGACTAGATGCGTGACGAAACCGCTGATTCTAGAACCGGGTGGAGAGACCCACGAACGGATTGACGCGGTCCGCTGCGGAGGTCACGCCGATATTCACGCCCGCATCGAACTGAACGTTCTTGCTGAGCTTGTAGGTGACGCCCGTGCCCAGAACCACGACGTCGCCGCGCGGATCCTCCGTGTGGAAGCGGCCGGCGACCTCGTAGTAGGTGCCGAGCTTCTCGCTCCATTCATAGGCTAGCGAGGCCGAAGCCAGGTATTCGGGATGATAGCCGGTGGTTGCGTCGTTCCTGATCCAGGTGATGCCGCCGTTCACCCCCAGGCCGACCTTTTCCGACAGCTTCACCGCGTAGGGTACGATCAAGCCGCCTTCGACATAGTCCGGGCTGATGCCGTTGAAGCGGTCGGTCGGCAGCGTGACGAACGGCAGCAGCGCCAGGGCCGTGCCCGTCTTCTCGAAGGTATCGTTGCCCCACAGGTTGAGCTTGGCGCGCACGTCGAGGCCGCCGATGCCGGACTGGCGGATCGTGGCCGGCGGATTGATCTGCTGCGTGCGAACGATCCCGTACGGCTGCCAGACCAGGCTCAGCTCCGTATTGCTGGTCAACCCGATCCGGACGTTGGTGGTGGCGAATTCATATGTGTCAGTGACGGAGCCGTCGACATCGGGCCGCGAGCGCGTGTACCCGAACAGGTTGGTCTCGACCTGGATGCGGCCTGCATCGACGGTGAACGGGCTCTCCGTCGTATCGGGACGATCCGTCGAAAGGTCCCGCAACAGCCGGTCGGGCGTCGGATTGAACAACCAATAGGCGCTCTTGTCCTCACCCAACGCGCTGCCTGCCGTCGTTATCAGCATCAATCCGCCCGCCACCATCGTGGCTCCCGCCAAGCGCTTCATCGGCTTCCCCCGAAGCAGTCCGACGCAGAAATTAGCCCGTGCTAATTTACTTGTCAATTCCTCGACAAGCTAGTAAATACTCGGAGGCCATCGAGGTGAGGCATGGCGTTGAGCGATCACACGGATGTGTCTGCGGCGGAGGAAGCCCACCGGCAGCGGAAAGGCTTCCGGCGCGTGCGGAGCGCGCATCTGACGGAGCTCGCCGAGGACTACGTCGAGCTCATCGCAGACCTGATCGAGCAGACCGGGGAGGCGCGCGTCGTCGACCTGGCCGAACGCCTCGGCGTCGCCAGCGCCACCGTGAGCATCGCGATCCGGCGCCTGCAGCGCGATGGCCTGGTCACGAGCAAGCCCTACCGCTCGATCTTTCTCACGGCGAAGGGCCGCGCCGTGGCCGCCGCCGCGCGCGCCCGTCACCAAGTGGTGCGGGATTTCCTGATTGCGCTGGGCGTCGATCCCGATACGGCCGATGCCGATGCGGAGGGCATCGAGCACCATGTGAGCGAGTCCACCCTCGGCGCATTCCGGAAATTTCTGGCCGGCTCACGCCGCATGCGGTAGTTCGCACGCTCGCATCCGTCTGCCTGCCTCGGATGAACCATGGACATCTCCCTGCAGCGCGAGCTCGCCCGGCTCCTGGCCACGCTTCGCCGCGAGGGCCGCCAGCAGAGCGGCCTTGACCCGCGCCTGGTGCCGCCCGACACCCGGACGGCGTACCGTGTCGCGCAGATGGTGGCAGATGAGTTGGACCGGCAGGTCACCGGCTGGAAGATCGCCGCCATGAAGGAGGAGATGCAGAAGGCGCTGCGCACCGACCAGCCGATCTACGGCCGCGTGCTCGCGCCCCTCGCGGCCTCGCCGCTGACGGTCTCGCACGCGAAGCTGTGCAGCCCGATCCCCGAGGTCGAATACCAGGTCCGGCTCGGCAGCGACCTGCCGCCACGCGCGAAAGCCTATACGGTCGAGGAGGTGACGGAGGCCGTCGCCTCGCTTCACCCGGGCCTGGAGCTCGCCGAATGCCGTTTCATCCACGATGCCGCGTTTCCGCCGCTGCCGGCCATCCTGGCCGACGGTGCCGGATCCGGCACGATCATCTACGGACCGCCGATCGAGGACTGGCGCAGCCGCGACATCGCCGGTCGGACCGTCGCACTTCTGTGCAACGGCAAGATGCGTCGCGAAGGCAGCGCCGCCGCGGCTATCGAGCATCCAATCGTCCCCGTCGTCTGGCTCGCCAACGAGCTGTCGCGCACAGGCATCGGACTCAAGGCCGGCGAGATGATCAGCACGGGCACGCTCACCGGCATGCTGGCACCCAAGCCGGGCGACCACTACGTCGCCGACTTCGGCCCGTTCGGCAGCGTGGTGCTGAACGTCACCTGAAGATCCCGCTGCAGGGCCACCTGCGACCCGAGCCCGCTCGGCTGCGTCAGCGAATCTTCGTGAAGTCGCCGTGCCGGCCGAGGCCGCCCTTGAACCGGCCTGCCCCCGCCACGCCGTCGGCGATCAGGGCCTCGCGGCCGTTGTACCACTCCTGGACGAGCGCTTCGCGCACGCTCAGGCCGTGACTCTTGATGGCGGACCGCCGATCGGCACGCACGCACACCTGCGGAAAGCGTGCGATGTCCTGCGCCAGCTCCTCAGCCTTGGCGCGCGCACCGCCCTTGGGCGTGAGGTGCTCGCACAGGCCGATCTGCAGACACTCCTCGGCCGGCACCTTGCGGCCCGTGAGGATGATCTCCAGCGCGCGACCCTGTCCGACGATGCGCGGCAGCCGCACGGTTCCGCCGTCGATCAGCGGCACGCCCCAGCGCCGGCAGTAGACGCCGAAATAGGACTCCTGCGCCATCACCCGGAAATCGCACCACAGGCCGAGTTCCATGCCGCCGGCGACAGCCGGCCCCTCGATGGCGGCGATGACCGGCTTGTCGAGCTCCAGCCGCGAGGGGCCCAGGGGGCCGCGCGGGATCTCGCCGCCGTTGGCGCGGGGGCCGGCCGGGGGAATGTCGAGCTCGCCTAGCGGATAAGCCGCATTGAGGGTGCTGACATACTTGAGATCCCATCCTGCGCAGAAGGCCCCGCCAGCACCATAGAAGACGGCGACAGATGCGCTCTTGTCCGCGTCGAACTCGAGGAACGCGGCGGTGAGGGCATCGGCGCTCTCGGGGTCCATGGCATTGCGGGCTTCCGGGCGGTCGTGAATGACCGTCCACACCGGTCCGTTCTTTTCCACTCTGACAGCCATGGGATGCTCCTGGTTGCTGCTTGTTGTCTGATCTGGCCCGTTACGCGCGACCGGCGTCCACCTCGGCGACGAGCTTGCGCACCAGCGGGATCAATTCCGCCCCGTACTGCACGGCATCCTCGAGCGGTTCGTAGCCGCGGATGAGCAGGCTGGTGGCGCCGAGCTTATAGTAGGCGAGCATTGCCTTCGCCACGGTATCGGGCGCGCCCACCAGCGCGGTGGAATTGCCGCGCGCGCCGGTCGCCTCGGCGAGCTTCATCCAGAGGCACGTGTCGTGAACCTCGGAGGCCGCCGCCGCCGCCAGCAGTCGCTGCGAGCCCTGATTCTCGGGTTTCGGCGGCGGCACTCCGCCACGGCGCTCCTGAAGGCGCCGCAGGATGTCCCGCGCCCGGTCCCAGGCCTTGTCGTCGGTCTCGGCAAGAATGGGGCGCGTCGACAGGCTGAAGCGCGGTACAGGCTTGCCGGCCGCGACGGCCGCCCCTCGGACCTGCGCCATGAAGCCGGCGGTTTCGCGCAGAGGCTCGCCCCATAGCATGTAGTGGCCGACATGCGGCGCCAACGCCTTGACCGCCGCCTCGGATCCGCCACCGCCATAGATGGGAATGTGCGGGCTCTGTCGGCAGCGGATGTCGGCATGAGCGCCGATGATGCGATAGAATTCGCCCGCATGATCGAAGGGCGCCGCCTCGGTCCAGGTGCGTCGCAGGAGCTCGATGTACTCGCTGACCCGCCGGTAGCGGCCCGCATGGTCGGTGAAGTCGCCGTCCCTGGCCTGGTCGGCATCGCTGCCGCCGGCGATGATGTGCACGGCAAGACGGCCACCGCACAGGTGATCGAGGGTGGCGAGCTTGCGCGCAGCGACCGTCGGCGCAACGAAGCCTGGCCTATGAGCCAGCAGAAATCCCAGGCGCTGCGTGACCGCCGCGGCATGCGCGCCGACGAGGAAGCCGTCGGGCGCATCGGAGAAATAGCCGATCAGCACGCGATCGAAACCGGCCCGCTCATGAACGCGCGCCGTCTCGGCGATGACATCGGCGTTGAACGCCGGGCCCTGCGGCGCCATCACCTCGGACGACACGCGCGGCGCGATCCAGCCAATCATCTCGACAGGCAAACGAAGCTCCATGCTTTTCCGCCCGGATGCTAGCCGAGGGTGGAGGCCATGCCTACACATGCTAGTGTGGGCTCGGCATTGCACGGCGCAACTGCCCAACGACACGGAGGCGACGCATGGCCGACCTGGAGCAGCAGCGCGCGGTCCTGAGCGAGCTCAACCGCAACTACATCCGCGCGGTCGATGAAGCCGACGTCGCCTGGTTCGAGGCGAACCTGGCCGCCGATTTCCTCAATACGAACCCCGACGGCTCGCTGATCGACCGCAAGGCCTTCCTGGCGCAAATCGGCCGCGGCTCGGCGGTGAAGAACATCCGCGCCCATGATGTCGTGATCCGTATTCTGGGCGAGTTTGCCATCATCCACGCCCGCACCAGCTACCGGAAGCCGGACGGCACCGAGGGCGGCGGCCGCTACACCGACGACTGGCAGTGGCGCGACGGGCGCTGGCAGTGCGTGTCGGCGCACGTCTCGCGCTTCTAAACCGCGCGGGCACCCAGCTCGTACGGACACGATCGCGCATCTGTGTTGCCGGGCGCAGGCTTGCCGTCGCCCGGGGCAGCACCTAACGTCCCGGCCGCACGCTGAGGAATAGAAGTCTCGTCCAGGAGCATCACCATGCCGCGTCTAGGCTTTGGCGCCTTTCTCGCCCCGCATCACCCGATCGGCGAGCATCCGATGCTGCAGTTCCGCCGCGACCTCGATTTCGTGGAGCACCTGGACCGCCTCGGCTTCGACGAGTTCTGGTGCGGCGAGCACCACTCGAGCGGCTGGGAGATGATCGCCTCGCCCGAGATGTTCCTGGCTGCCGCCGGCGAGCGCTCCAAGCGCATCCGGCTCGGCACGGGCGTGATCTCGCTGCCCTACCATCATCCCTACAACGTCGCCCAGCGCATGGTGCAGCTCGACCACATGACGGGGGGACGGGCGATTTTCGGCTCCGGCCCGGGCGCGCTCGCCTCCGACGCGCATACGCTGGGCATCGACCCGATGGTGCAGCGCGACCGCCAGGACGAGGCCATCAGCATCATCCGGCGCCTGTTCAACGGCGAGCGCGTCACAGCCCGGAGCGAATGGTTCACCCTGCAGGACGCCGCACTGCAGTTGCTGCCGCTGCAGGAGGAGATGCCGTTCGTGGTCGCCTCCCAGATCAGCCCGTCCGGCATGACGCTCGCGGGCAAGCACGGCATCGGCATCATCTCGATCGGCTCGATGTCGGATGCGGGGCTGCAGTCGCTGCCGCAGCAGTGGGCGTTCGCCGAGGAGTCGGCCAAGAAGCACGGCAAGGTCGCGGACCGCAAGCAGTGGCGCGTGCTCCTGAGCTGGCACATCGCCGAGACGCGGGAGAAGGCGCGGGCGGAAGCGCGCGACGGCCTCATGCGGCATCACAACGAGTACGTCTACGGCACCCTGCAGCGCCCCGGCCTCAAGCCCTACGCCACGCCCGACGAGGCGGTCGACAAGACGGCGTTCGTCGACGGCGCCGCCGCCACCATCGGCACGCCCGACGACCTCGTCGCCAAGATCAAGTCGGTGCTGGAGGTCAGCGGCGGCTTCGGCACGGTCGTCGGCTTCGTGCACGACTGGGCCAATCCGGAGAATACGTTCCGTAGCTGGGACATGGTCGCCCGCTACGTAGTGCCGGAGATCAACGGCTACCTTGCCGGGCTGCGCGCCTCGCGGCAATTCGTGGTCGAGAACCGCGCCGTGTTCGAGCGCAGCGCCGAAGCCGTGATGGCGAAGATCATGGAGAACGAGAAGGCCGCGGCGGCGCTGGCCGTGACCAAGTCGCCTCACTTCGCGGCAGCCGGCGGCAACGTGCCGGACCTGGAGAAAGCGGCCAAGCGGCCTTCATCGAGGTAGGTCGCGCGGCCCGGCATCCGCCACGTGCTCGGGGGCTCCAAGACGACCCGCACGATCGCGGCAGCGAAGCAGCCTTGCCTCAGGCGTTGTCGGCCCGTGAAACTTGTCAGGCCCCTCTGGGAGGGTGCAGGATGGCACGGGGCTGAGGCCGGCCCCGCGTGGAGGACATGTCACCCAAATCAGGAGAGCGCAATGGCAACCAGCACCCAGACCGCCGGTGCGGCCCCACGCAATGGCGCCACCATGCTGCCACGGACGTCAGACCAGATCCTCGGGCCGTTCTATCCGCTGGGCGAGCCGGCCAAGGGCGGCGACCTCACGCGTGTACCCGGTCGTCCGGGTCGCGCCCAAGGCCAGATCATCCGCGTGACGGGTCGCGTTCTCGACAAGACCGGTGAGCCCGTGCGGGGCGGCAAGCTGCAGATCTGGCAGGCCAACACCTTCGGCCGCTACACGCACCCCAACGACGACAACAGCGCGCCGCTCGATCCGTGCTTCGAGGGCTTCGCCGTGCTCGACACGGACGAAGACGGCCGCTACGACCTGCGGACCGTCAAACCCGGCGCCTATCCAACGCCACGCGGCAACATTCGCCCCTCGCATATCCACTTCGAGGTGTTCGGCAAGCGCGAGCGTTTGATCACGCAGCTCTACTTCGCCGGCGACCCGCATCACGATACCGACACGTGGCTGCAGTCCTCCCCGAACCCCGCGACCATCGTCATGCCGGTGCGGGAGCCGGGTCCGGGCATGAGCCAGGATGAGAAGCTGGTGGTGTTCGACATCGTGCTGATGCATGGCTGAGCCTGCGGGGCTCGTGCCCATTCCCCAGCAAGCCCCTGCGGCGGAAGGGTTTGCACCTGTCGCCGGAACACGGCTCTGGTACTGGGACACGCGTGGCAGCGGCGAGCCGCTGGTGTTGTGCCACCCGGCCTCGCAGAGCAGCCAGGTCTGGCTCTACCAGCAGCCGGTGTTCGCGCAAGCCGGCTATCGCGTCATTGCCTACTCGCGCCGCGGTGTCTACAGGTCAGAGCGCGGCCAGGCGGACGACCCCGGCACGCAGCTCGCCGACCTGTTCGGCCTTCTCGATTTTCTGGGTGTCGGGAAAGCACACGTGCTGGGCGCGGCAGCCGGCGGGATCACGGCGCTGGGCTTTGCCTGCGCCCATCCGGCGCGCGTCTCCTCCCTGATCCTTGCGGGCACCATCTTTGCGCCGGACGAGGCGGAGTGGAGAACCGTCTACGATCGCCTGGCCATGGCAAGCCTCCGCGGCGTCGTCCCGACCGAGTTCCTGGAGCTCGGCCCCAGCTATCGCGCCGAACATCCGGCCGGCGTAGCCCGCTTCGCGCAATTGGGGCACGCGGCCAAGGCCAACGGCCCAGTTCCTCGCCAGCCGCTGGGGGCAACGGTCAACTGGGCGACAATGGACCGGCTTGACCTTCCCGTGCTGCTGCTGACCGGTGAGGCCGATCTCTACTCGCCGCCGCCGCTGCAGCGGCTGATCGCGCAGCACCTGCGCAGATGCGAGCTGGTGAGCCTGCGCGAGGTCGGCCATGCCGCCTACTGGGAGGCGCCGGCCGAGTTCAACCGCCTCGTGCTCGATTTTCTGCACCGCCACCGCGACCCGGCATTGCGAGCGCCGGGCTGAGGCCGGCAACGTCGCGCGGCATGACAGGTCTGTCCCGGCAAACGTGCGCTTGCGCGCGAGGCCGACGATGGTAGCTTGCGGGCCTGGGCCGAGCCCGGAAATCGCTGACAGGAGGAACTCGTGATTCACGTCATCGCCATCATCACCGCCAAGCCCGGCAAGCGCGAGGACATCCTGCGCGAGTTCCGCGCCAACATGCCGGCGGTGCATGCGGAGAAAGGCTGCATCGAATACGGGCCGGCCGTCGACACGCCGGACATGGGCAAGATCCAGACGCAGCTCGGTGCCGACACGTTTGTTGTTGTCGAGAAGTGGGAGAGCCCCGAGGCGCTGAGGGCTCATGCGCAGGCGCCGCATATGGCCGCCTACGCCGCGAAGACCAAGGACATGATTGCCAACCGCGTGATCCACGTCCTTTCTCCGGCCTGACCCATCGGCGCCGGAGACGCCATCATGCGGATGCTCGAGTTCGGCTGGTTCATCCCCACGCGCGGCGACACCGACGACTACGGCGATCCGCTGAAGATCCCGGCCGGCGTCGAGATGTTCGACCGCGTCGCCGTGGCGGCCGAGCAGGCCGGCTTCGAGTACATGCTGATACCCGTCGGCCACCAGTGCTGGGACGCCTGGATGACGGGCGCCATGATGACGCGCAACACGTCCAAGATCCGCATGCTCATTGCGGCACGGCCGAGCTACATCAATCCCGTGCTGCTGGCGAAGATGATCGCCACCTTCGATCAACTGAGCGGCGGCCGCATATCGGTCAATCTCATCGCCGGGCAGAGCGAGACGGAGAACATCGCCGAGGGTGTGCGCTGGAACAAGGAGCAGCGCTACGAGATCATGGACGAGGAGGTCTCGATCCTGAAGGCGCTTTGGACGCAGACCGCGCCGACGGATTGGAACGGCAAGTACTACACGCTGAAGCAGGCGGAGCTGACGCCCAAGCCCTATCAGAAGCCCTATCCGAAGTTCTACCTCGGCGGCGGATCGGGCCAGGCCGCCGAGCTGTCGGCCAAGCACTCCGACGTTCACCTGTTCTGGGGTGACACGCGCGAGCAGATCGTCGCCAACATGAAGACGCTGCGCGCCATGGCCGCCAAGCACGGGCGTGAGAACGAGCTGGGCTTCGGCATGCGGCTGCAGATCGTATGCCGGGAGAACGAGAAGGATGCCTGGGAGGCGGCCGACGGGCTCGTGCGCAACGTAACGGCCGAGCGCACCCGCTACATCCAGACCTATTATGCGCAGTCGGTCGCCAATCAGCGTGTGCAGGAGCTGGCGCGGACCAAGGGCGATCTCATCGCGCCGAACCTGTGGAGCGGCCTGACCAAGGCGCGGCCGGGAGCCGGCATCTGCATCGTCGGCAATCCGGAGCAGTGCGCCGATGTCCTCCAGCAGTACATCGACATCGGCTGCCATTCCTTCTGCCTGTCGGGCTACCTGCACGACGCCGAGGCCGAGCGCTTCCATCGCATGGTCCGGCCGATCCTCGCCGATCGCAACCGCGGGCGCATGCAGGCCGCCTAGTCTAGGGCCATCCCGGCAACCGCTCCGGGCTGGCCCGGTGCGATGCCCGCCGCGCGTCCCGGCAAAAGCTTTTACGCATTGTTATTCGTTGTCCCGGAATATGCCGGCACGTCTGTGCGCGTTTCCTGTCGAAGTCCCACATGTTCGAGCTTGCGTACCGCCGGCTGATTGCCGCCGCCGGCCTGGCGACGCCGATCGCCGCGGTCCTGCTGGCGGGCTGCGCTGCCAGGCAGCAATCCCTCAAAGACGACGTCTCGCCGCAGGTCGCGGGCTATGTCGCCTATCGCCCCCCGGTCACGCCCGCGGCGACCAAGGTGGCCGTGCGCGTGCCGCCTCGGCCCCGGCCCGAGCCAGTGGCCCACCCGCCTGCCGACACCCATCCGCGCGGTTGCACGCCCATGGCCAGTTGCCTGGCGCGCATCAAGGCGATGGTCGACGACCCCGCTCGCACCTGGATCGGCCGGCCGCAGTCGGCCGAAGAGCACGCGGACGGCACGCGTCAGTTCGCCTATCGTGCGCTCCGCACCAGGCTGAGCTGCAGCGAGCTCGCGCAGGCGGCGAACGAGCTGGCTGCGGCGACCAGACGATTTCAAGCCCCGCCCGCGAACATCACTCCGGAGCAGGCCGCGCAGGTGCTCAAGCTGGATGCCGAGGTCGAAGGCGAGCTGAGCGCGGAGCGCGCGAGCCGCTGCAGCCGTTGACGGCTATCGCCGCTGCGCCGGCGAGCCCAATCGCCTGACCAAATTCTCTACGGCAGCCAGCAGATCCGCGGCCGTGCCGGCGTTTGGGTGCGCACCTCCCTGGCGCACGCCGGTGACGCCGCCAAGCATCAGATGCATCGCGAAATGCTCCGCGGCCTCGGCGCGGATCCTGGCCTCGAGCCGCGCGCGCTCCGCCGCGTCGCCAACCGCGTCCATGTAGGTGACGGCCAGGATGCTGCGCGCGCGTATGCGCCTTGGCAAATCCAGCCAGGCATCGGCCTCGCTGGCCTTCCATGCCTGCACCGCCGGCGTGCACCAGATTGCCGCGTCTGCCTTCCCGCAGGCCGCGGCGGCGCATCGTTCCACGTCATCGTCGCCCGTGGCGAACGCCGGCGTTTCGATCAACTGGGCGCGGGCGAGCAGCTCGATCGGCAATCCGAACCGCAACCATTGGGCGGTCCGAACAGAATGGATGGAGGCCGACGCCCAGTCGGCAGGCTCGCGCCGGCCGTCGGGACGCTCCACCTCGAGCGTGTGCCGCGACGCATGGCGAAGGAGGATCGCCGGGCGCGGATCATCGGCCCAGCCGGTCGGCAGCACGGATTCGCCGAGCAGACGATTGATCAACGACGATTTGCCCGAGCGCGCTTCGCCGGCAACGGCAATGCACGGCAGTTTCGAGCCTCGGCGCAACCGGTTGGCAGGCGACATGGAGAACCGCCGATCTCCGAGTGGCGCGCTATGTTCCGGCGGACGCCGGCAAAGGCCCTTCCGGCTGGGTCTCGCCCGTCGCCGCCTCCAAGGCTGCGATCAGACCGGCAAGCTCTTCGCCGACCGCGGTGCAGGCTGAAAGCGCCGCGGCACAGGTCCGCTGAGCCCTGCCGCCATCGGACTGCCGGATGGTATCCTCGCCGAGCTTGTGCAGGCGGTCGTATTCCGCCGCCAGCAGCGACCGGCGCTTCTCGACGCCGGACAGAAGTCCATCGCTGACGGCATTGAGGCGCCGCAAGGTGTGCTCGGACCGCTCGGTGAGCCGCATCTGCGCGAGACGTACCAGCTCCTCGACGATGCCGGCGAACTCGGCATCGATCAGGCGCCGCAGATGGTCGGCCTGCTCCTGCGCAGTGGGCCGGCCAGCCAGCCACATCTTCCACCACCGCTCCCCCAGGTCCAAGGCGACGGTGACGGAAAGCGGCGCCGAGGGCAGCGGCTGCATGGGCTCCGCGGGCGGCTCCAGGTAGCCGCTCGGGGTGTCCGAGGACAGGTTGGCGACGATGGCCTTGAGCTGCGGATAGAGGAAGCTCTCGATGCGCATCAGGTCGCCGGCCAGTTGGCCGAACGTCTGCAGGTACGCGGTTTCCAGGCGTACGCGCAGCGGCATGACATTGCAGGCTCGCGGAGGCCTGGCGCCGCGCGTCGCATGCGCCGCCAGAACCGTCTGCGCCTGGTGGTCGGCGAAATCGTGCACGAGCCGCTGCAGGTCGCGGCGCAGCGTTTCCGACCCGCTGGCGATCAGCTCGCCGAAATGCGTCTCGATATGCCTGAAGGTGTCGCGCAGGGCGCCGACCCGCTCCTCGAGCAGGCGCAGCGCCTCCTGGTCGCCGGCGAGCTTCTCGGTGAGCGTCGTGGCTTCGAGCTGCCGGGCGGCGAGGTGATCCTCGATCGACTGCAGCTCGGCCCTGGCAAGCAGCTCCGTCGACCGGGCGATCTCGAGAAAGATGGCGGCGACCTGCCGGATGACCAGCGCAGGGCCGCTCGAGGCCATGGATCTCGTCATGGCGGCCGCCACCTGCGGCAGGCCGGAGCTGGCGTAGAGCGCCTGGCTCAAGCGCTCCTGGAGCGTGCCGGCGGCCGCAGAACCGGAGGCGCGGCCCGGCTCGCTCTCCAGCAGGAAGCGGACGTGCGCCGCCGACAGATGGCTGCGCAGGTCGACGTGCTCGGCGAGCAGGCCCAGATTGCCCCACCGCGAGCTGCCGATGATGACGGGGATGTCGATGGCCGGAAACTCGGCGCGCAGGCGCCGCTGCACGGCGCCCTTGATAGCGCCGCCATCTGCCTGCGGATCGGGGAGCTGATCGACCCGGTTGATGAAGACGATGATGCGATCCTTGTGCAGTCCGTTGAGCAGCCGGAGCATGGCGATGTCGGCGGCCGACAGCGGCTGCAGAGCCGAGAGGA
The DNA here is from genome assembly GCA_035253505.1 of Hyphomicrobiaceae bacterium. Taxonomy (GTDB): domain Bacteria; phylum Pseudomonadota; class Alphaproteobacteria; order Rhizobiales; family Hyphomicrobiaceae; genus AWTP1-13. Next base: position 332 of record DATFCC010000076.1, on the reverse strand, counting down.
CGAAGACGAAGATGTCAGGGTTGTCGAGTGCGCGCCGGGTGATCTCGTCGCGCACCAGGAAGGGATCGTTGTTGCCGGGCGTATCGACCAGGGTCACGGGGAACGCAAACGGCCCCTCCGAGAAAAAAAGGTCCGCGCTGCGGGTGATGTCGGAATAGTGCGGCCGCGACGCTGTGCCGGCGTCCTTGTAGTCGCCGGCGCTGACGTAGTCGGCAAGAATCTCGGCGCTCAGCTCCCGGTATGAGTGGCACTTGCCGAGGAGCTCCCCGAAGCGGGCACCCAGGCGGCGCTCGGCGCGCTTGCGCAGGAAATCGAGCTGGGCGCGCAGCAGG
>DATFCC010000075.1:0-14329 GCA_035253505.1 Hyphomicrobiaceae bacterium | reverse complement strand
CGAGGTTCGCGCCAACGACTTGGGGCCATCGACGGGCTATCGTATCCATAGCGCAGCCCTCAGTGGGTGTTTACCGGTCGCCAGCCGGCCGCTATCGCCTCGGCCTCGCTGCAGAACCAGCGCTTGCCTTTGTCGGCATCGATCTTGATTTGTCCGTACCAGGGGCTCCAGGGCATGTGATAGATGCGGCCGTTGCGGGTGACGTTGCCCTTGATGGCGCATCCGGCCGGCGCCTCGTGCTCGACGGCCGTCCAGCGGTGGGCCCGGAATTCCCAGGCCGGCTCGGTGTCGGCCTGCCAGATGCCGAGGCCGCCCGCCCTGGCCGCCGCCTCCTCTGCGACGTAGCTCAGCGAGTAGCGGACGAAGGCCCAGGCGTGCCCTTCGCGCACCATGCGGGCGTTGATGTCCTGGCCGTCGACGAAGCACACGGCGAGCGTACGCCCGTACTTGTCGAGCCCGCGCGGGTCGCACGTCACCGTCTTGTCCGCCACCATCGCAGCCAGCGCATGGGTTGCTGCCGTTCCGCACGGCCAGGACCCGGCCCACTTGCGCCGGCAGGTCTGCGCCGACTCCGGGGCATCGATGCCCTCGAGCCGGATCCGCGTGTCGCCGACGGAGATGGTATCGCCGTCGATGACGGTGGCGCTGCCCCTGAGCGGGGCGCCATGATCGACCTCGGAACGAGCCCTGCCATGCGGGGCGGAGGACCACACGAAACCCAATACCAGCGCAGACGCCACTAGCCTATGGGTTGTATACGACAACCTTAACTCACGCATAGGTTGAATGTGCGGTATTCGCATGGCAAATGCTAGGCGGGACGGGCGCCACCCGCGGAAAAAAGGAGGTCCCTCGCTCGCCCGGCTCAAGCCACTGATGTAAAAGCAAAAAGCGAACTATCGCGGACTTGGGCGGCCTTGACGCGGCAGCCAGACCTGCTCTGATGGCGTGCGGGTTGCGCATGCAGCCTTCCCGCCGAGCCAAGTCGGAGGTGCACACCCATGGCAAAGCCCCTCTTCACGCAGGTCGTCGAGCGCGCACGGGCCTACGTCGCCGTCCGGTCGCAGTGGACGCGCTATACGCTGGCGCTTACCCGCAACAACAAGGACTGCGAGCCGACCGACCCGAAGGCCGCACGCTTCTGCGCCTACGGTGCGCTCGTGCGGGCCGCCTTCGATGTGACCGGCGACGTGCACCAGGCGCGGCGGCTGGCCGGGCGCACGGCCATGCGGGTCACGGGCTCGACCTGCCCCGAGGAAGCCTACGAGGCGATCTATTCGATCAACGACGGACCGCCGAGGTCGTCGCGCGAGGCCGCACTGCGCCTGTTCGACACGGCTCTCGCGCGCACCTGATGCGCTCGGGATGCGCAGGCCGGGGGTGGCAGGCGCTCGACACGATCGGATATAACGAAATCCCGGCACGGCACTGGCGGACGCCGCCGGTGCCGCTTACTTTCGGGTCATGAGTCGAGGTTCGCCGCGTGCCACCTTCCCCGTCGTGGCGAAGCTAACGTTGGCAAGCGCATCAAGCACATCAAGGGATGGCCACCATGTCCGAGCCCGCCACCGCACTCCACCGCGCCAAATCGCATGATGTCCTCGAGGCAGCCCGGAGCTGGCTCGACAAGGACGGGCGCATCGCGCTGGCCACGGTCGTCGGCACCTGGGGCTCGGCGCCGGTCGGCATCGGCGGACAATTGGTCATTTCCGCCGACGGCCGCTTCGAGGGGTCGGTCTCGGGCGGCTGCGTGGAGGGCGAGGTGATCGCCGAGGCCGAGGACATCATGGCCAGCGGCAAGCCCAAGACGCTGGAGTTCGGCGTGGCCGATGAGACGGCATGGCAGGTAGGCCTGCCCTGCGGCGGCCAGATCAAGGTGTTTGTCGAGCGTTTGGAGAAGGACGAGGGCCTGCCGCTCATCACGCGCGCGCTGGATGCGCGCACCAACCGGCGCGGCCTCGTCGTGCGCACGCATCTTGCGGACGGCCGCCACGAGCTGTTCGGGCGTGACGACAGCCGAGCCGACGAATCGATCCGCAAGCGGTTCGACACGGGCGAGAGCGAGCTCGCCAAGACACCCGAGGGCGAGGTGTTCGTGCACGCCATGGTGCCGCCGGCGCGCGTGCTGATCATCGGTGCCACGCACATCGGCCAGATCCTGGCGCAGCTCGTGAAGATCGCCGGCTACGAGGTCATGGTCATCGACCCGCGCACCGCTTTTGCCGCCGAGGCGCGCTTTCCGGGCATCCGCCTCGATACGGAGTGGCCGCAGGACGCCATCCCCAAGATCGGCCTCGACCCCTACACGGCGGTGGTGGCGCTGGCTCACGTCGGACATATCGATGATGAGGCGCTGAAGCTCGCCATGCGCTCCAACTGCTTCTACGTCGGTGCGCTCGGCTCGCGCCGCAACCACGCCAAGCGCACCGAGCGACTGCAGGCGGCCGGCTTCACGCCCGAGGAGGTGGCGCTGATCCATTCGCCCATCGGCGTCAACATCGGTGCCCAGTCTCCGCAGGAGATCGCCATCTCGATCATGGCCGAGCTGATACTCGCCTTGCGCGGGCCCAAGGTGTATAGGGCGGCAGACGCCCCGCGGCGGTAGCCGCACCGGCGGCCGCCCGCCGGAGGATGACGCGCGTTCTCGAGGAGGCGAGGTCGATGCTCGAAGCCTACATCTATGACGGCGTGCGCACGCCATTCGGACGGCACTCCGGCGCCCTGTCGCGCGTGCGGCCTGACGATCTGCTTGCCGGCGTCGTCAAGGAGGTGGTGGCGCGCTCGGGCTTCGCGCCGGAGACTGTCGATGACGTTTCCGTGGGCTGCGCGTCCCAGGCGGGCGAGGACAGCCGCAACGTCGCGCGCCATGCGCTGCTGCTCGCCGGCTTGCCGGTCGAGACGCCAGGCGCGGTGCACAACCGGCTGTGCGGCTCGGGCCTCAACGCGCTGGCCGGGATGGCGCACGCCATCACCTGCGGCGAGGCCGATGTGTGCGTCGCGGGCGGCGTGGAGAGCATGACACGCGCGCCGTTCGTCGTCGGCAAGGCCGATCAGGCCTTTGCCAAGGACTTCAAGGTCTTCGATTCCTCCCTCGGCGCCCGCTTCCCCAATCCCAGGATCGAGACGCTGTTCGGCGCCGACACCATGCCACAGACGGCGGACAATCTCGCCCGTGACTACCAGCTCAAGCGCGAGGATTGCGACATCTTCGCCCTGGGCTCGCAGCAGAAGTATGCCAAGGCCGCCAAGGATGGGTTCTTCAAGGGCGAGATCAAAGCCGTCGCTGTCCCGCAGGGCCGCGGCAAGCCCGATCAGATGGTCGGTGAGGACGAGCATCCCCGCCCCGAGACCACGATGGAGAACCTGCAGAAGCTGAAACCGCTGTTCTCCGACGGGGTGACGACGGCCGGCAACGCCTCGGGCATCAACGACGGCGCCGCGGCGCTGATCCTCGCCAGCCGCGATGCGGGAGAACGTGCAGGCGTGAAGCCTCTCGCCCGCATCCTTGCGACCGCCGTGGCCGGCGTCCCGCCGCGCACCATGGGATTTGGCCCCGTACCCGCCGCCAAGAAAGCGCTGGAGCGCGCCGGCCTTGATCTCAAGGACATGGACGTGATCGAGATCAACGAGGCGTTCGCGGCGCAGGTCTTGGCCTGCCTCAAGGGTCTCGGTCTTCCCTTCAACGACACGCGCGTCAATCCCAACGGCGGAGCCATCGCGCTCGGCCATCCGCTGGGTGCCTCCGGGGCGCGGCTTGCGCTCACGGCAACGCGCCAGTTGCAGCGGTCCGGCGGCCGCTACGCGCTCGTGTCCATGTGCATCGGTGTCGGCCAGGGCATCGCCGTCGTTCTCGAGCGCACCTGACGCCGCTCCGGCGCCTTTTGCCTCGACCGATAGCCCGGGGCAATGCGTGTGCTGCCTTACGCTGTGCGCGCGGACATGGCTTGCTTGAGGACGCGCGCGTAGTTCTCGATGGCAAGCTTGCGGATGCGCGCCTCGGGCAGGCGCTTGCGTTGCCAGTGCTCGACGACGCGGCGCACGTCGGTATAGTTGGACAGCACCGGGACGACGAGGCCGTTCATGTCGGTGCCGAACGCGGCATGGTCCTCGCCGAGCCAGTCAGCCATTTCCGCCAGCTTGTCGCCGTAGGCCTCGGGCGTGCGGCCGGCGTCGGAGCGCACGGCCCACAGGCCGATGACCCCGCCCTTGGCCGCGATCGCCTTCGCCTTCTCCAGTGAGAGCTGCCGGGCCTGCACCGCTGGCATGGTCCACGAGGGATTTTGCGTGCGCGTCACCGAGCTGTGCGACCAGATCATCGGCACCTTGGACACGGCCAGGGCCTGCTCGACCGAATGGGTCGGGCTGTGGGCGAGGTCGACGAGGATGCCCAGCCGGTTGCACTCCTCGATCACCGTCTTGCCGAAGGCCGATAGCCCTCCGTGCTGCGGCCGCTCGGTCTGGAAGTCGCCGATGGTATTGCGGATGTAGTGCACGAGCTGAACGCTGCGAATGCCGAGGTCGTAGGCCGTCTGCAGATGGGCGATGCCGTCGTCGAGAAAGCTCGCACCTTCCACCGACAGGACAACGTGCGGGTCGCCGGCCAAGGCGCGGTCGACGTCCGCGGCCGTCTTGACCACCTTCAGCTTCTGCTCGGCGATGTGCGTCTGCACGCGCGCCATCTCCTTCTCGAGCCACGCCACCGGCTCGCCGGCCTTGGGCACCGCCTTCTGCTTGAAGCCGCGGAGCGTCAGTCCCATCCATGGCAGATCGCCGACCAGCGACCACGCCACCAGCGTGGCGTTGCCGGCCGTCATGTTCGGCCGCAACGGCTGGGTGGATGCCGGCCGCGCGCCGATGAACAGGAGGTGGAAGTGCATGTCGCCGATATAGATCGGCTCCTTGGCGAAGGCGTCGTTTGTGAGCGCGAAGGGAGCGGCGAGCGCCCCCTGCAGCATCTGGCGTCGGTTCATCGCGGGTTGGCCTTTGCAAGGGCAGCGCTGCCCGGGCGGCAGAGCGCGGCGGGAGGTTGAAGAATGGCGGGCGCGCTTGCGGTCACTCGATGACGATGGTGGCGATGTAGTCCATCGTCCGATAGCTGTTGTTGGCGGGCAGCAGCGTGTTGATCAGGAACGAGGTCGGCGAATAGTTCTGCGGTATGCCCTTGCGGAAACCGGCGCTGATGAGGCGCGCCTCCCAAGTGGGGCCCCATTTGCCGTTGACGCCCAGATAGTACTTCTCGAGCGGCTCGAACTTCGGCTGCATGTCCTGGGCGACCTTGCGGTGTCCTTCCGACATCTTCGCCATGCCGCTCGAGTTCTCGACGAACACCGCGTGCAGCAGCTTGTCGCGCTCGGGCGCGGCAAGCTTCATGGAATCGATCACCAGCAGCGGGCCTTCGGCGAGGCCCGCATTGGACGCGCGGCCGCGGCGCGTGATGTAGTCGCCGGTGGCGCGCATGGGCTCCATGATCGGCTTGATGCACGAGGGCACGCCGGACCGCTGGAAGGCATCGCCGGTCTTGGCGGGATCGCAATTCCTGAGCGCCAGCAGCGACCAGGCGAACTCGGAACAGAACATGGAGATGTTGCCGGCCGGGTTCTGGCCCAGTGCGATCTGGCCGAGCTGCTTGACGAACGTATAGGGCTTGCCGGACTGGTACTTCGGAGCGTTGTAGTCCTGATTGAAGCTGATCTCCTTCGGGTAGACGCGCTTGGCCGAACTGTTGAGGCGCGTGGCCCAGGCGAGGATGTTGGCGCGCTCCGCATCCGTCAGATTGCGCGGACGGATGATGTGGATGTACTGCAGCGTGCCGTAATGCTTGCCCGTGAGCTCGCCGCGGTTGCCGGGACCCAAATATTCCTCGTCCAGAGGATTGTCGAGGTTGTGGAGCACGCCGTCCTTCACGTAGGCGACACCGGTGTGGCTGATGCCCATCTGCACGTTGGGATAGGCGCCGGCGCCGCCCCATTCGGAACGGAACGTGAGCAGCAGGTCGCCGGTCTGGACGAGGCCGCTGCGGCCGAGCCGCTGGGCCAGTCCCGATCGGCGCGCCACCACCAGGCGCAGCCCGACATCACCTTGTGCGGACTGGCCGTCGGGATGACGGAAATCGATCAGCTTGTCGGTCGTCTTGATGCCGGCCGGGATGGCGCCGCGCGCGCTCGATGGCACCGCGAAATAGACCGGGATCTTCAGCTTGCGGGCCATCTCCTTGTTCACCTTCTCATCGTAGGTGAACCCCTTCGAGTTGGCCGCCGGCGCGCTCCAGGCCGAGCCCGCCGCGGCAAGGCCCAGCGCCAACGCCAGCACGTGTGTGATCTTCGGCATCTGCCCGCTCCCAATGCAACGACCCGGCACCCGGCGTGTTAGCACGCCGGCGCCTATCCAACACATCGGGGCGGCAGCATTTTGCTCGCGCATGCACCCTGACACACGGATGCCACAGGCCGCGCGGCGCGCTTCACCACAGCACCGGGACGAGGGAGAGCACCAGCAGACCGGCCATCGACCAGTTGAAGGTCATGCGGGCTCGCGGGTTGGCGAGGTATCGGCCGATGCGCGCGCCAAGTGCGGCCCAGACCGCCGCCGAGAGCAGACAGCTCGCCGCCAGCACAAGGGCGATCAGCGAGGTCTCCCACACGACCTGGCCGCCGACCGTGGTATAGGCAGCGACCGCCCCGAGAGCGGACGCCCACGCCTTCGGGTTCACCCATGTGAACAGGACGGCCTCGAGGAAGCCGATCGGCCGCTGCCGTTCCGTGCCGCTGCGGCTCGCGTCGGCGCGCCCGATGCGCCAGGCCAGATAGGCGAGGTAGGCCGCACCGGCGTACTTGAGCGCGCAGTGCAGGCGCGGCTCGGCGTGCACCAGCCCGACGATGCCGAACCCGGCTGCCGCCGTCATGAGACCGAACCCGAGCGTGATGCCGAGCATCTGCGGAATGGTGCGGCGGAAACCGAAGTTCGCTGCCGAAGCCGTGATCATGACCACGTTCGGCCCCGGCGTCAGCGTTACCGCTGCCGCGAACAGCACCAGCGGCCCAAGCAGCATGCCATCGGCCATCTGCGAAACTCCCGCTCTCGATCGTGCACGAGTTTCGGCAGAATGGGCTGCATGCCGCCGGCCGCAACTACCTGAGGGGTACTGAGCGTGGCCCGGCCGCAGCGCGTGTAGCGCGTGCGGACGAGGCACAGGTTTCAGCCTTTGCCCACGCGCGAGACGACTGCCGCGATCTCCGCCTCGCTGCAGCCTGCTTCGCGCAGGATCTCGGCCGTATCGCCTCCCAGTGCCGGCGGCGGCAGGTCCGCGGCGTCGCCGACCTCTTCCACGTTGATGGCTTGGCGCAAGGTCCGCCTGACCGGCGTCTCGGAGGCGAACCGGGTCTGGAAGAAGCCGACGTCGGCGAGGTGCGGGTCGCTCAACAGGTCGGTCGGCGTGCGCACCGGCGCGTGCGGGATGTCGAGGCGCTCGAACACGGCGAGCCATTCGGCCGAGCTGCGCGAGGGCAATTCCTCGGCCAGGATGGCATAGAGCTCGTCGACGCGCTTGCTGCGCTCGGTGGTATCCTTGAACCAGGGCAGCTTGGTCACCTCCGGACGGCCGATCTCGTTCAGGATCTTGGTCCAGTTGCGCTCGGTATAGGGCAGCACGCCGACCCAGCCGTCCTTGGTCTTGTAGGGCTTGCGCCCGGTCGAGAGCACGCGCACGTAGCCGACCTTGCCCTCCTCTTCGAAGGTGGCGTAGCTCAGATGCTCGCTGAGGCAGAACGCGGCCATCAGCTCGAACATCGGCACTTCGACGTAGCCCGGCGACTTGCCGCTGCGCTCGCGCGAGAGCAGGGCTGCCAGCACGGCGTGCGCGAGATGCAGGCCCGACACCTTGTCGGCGGCAATCGTCGGCGCGTAGAGCGGCGAGCCGTCGCGCATCTGGAAGAGGCCGGCGAAGCCCGACGCGGCCTGGATGACGTCGTCATAGGCCGGCTTGCCCGCATAGCGTCCATGGCGGCCGAAGCCGACGGCAGCCGCATACACGATGTTGGGGTTGGCGGCGCGAACGGCGGCGTAGGTGAAGCCCAGCTTGTCGAGGGCCTGCTGGCGCATGTTGTGGACGAAGGCGTCGGCAGTGGGGATCAGCTTCATCAACGCGGCGCGGCCGGCATCCGATTTCAGGTCGAGAACCACGGAACGCTTGTTGCGATTGTTGTTGGCGAAGATGGCGCTCACCTGGCCGGCCATGACCGGCGCCACCAGGCGCATGCTGTCGCCTTCGGGCGGCTCGATCTTGATCACCTCGGCCCCGAAGTCGCCGAGAATCTGCGTGGCATAGGGGCCCAGGATGACCGAGGTCAGGTCAAGGATGCGCAGGCCTTTGAGGAGGGGGATCATGGCGCTCGTGGCTGGAATGGGGGATCGGGCTGATGGAGTGCTACTCACCTAGCATGGGGCCATGGTGTCGCCTACGGTCAGCGCGCGTCGCTTCGAGATGGACCATAACGAACACCTTTTGACAGCGTGACCCGGACATCCGCTAGGTCGCGCGCGTGAGCGCGCGCCGGAGCCCATGCCTGCCCGGCTCCTCCGTGCCCCGGTTCGCCGGCGCTCAGCTCCGCCGCTGCTAACGACGAGCATCGAGCACTTCGATAAGCCCTGGCCATGCGCTCAACGCATTGCCCTTCACGCGGTCGTGACGCCGAAAATGCTGCAATTCCAGCCGTCTGTCTTGACTTCGCCGTCTTTCTCGTAAAAAGAACGATTGTTCGTTTTCTTTTGTGCGCCGCGGTCATCCAAGCTCGATATACAACCGCCGGGGTCGGGGATGCCGAAGCTCAAGCCCAATGTCCAGCGCGCCCGCCGCGAGCACATTCTCGATGCAGCCGAGCATTGCTTCGCCCGCGCCGGCTTCCATCGCACCACGATGCACGACATCTGCCGGGAGGCCGGTGTCAGCCCCGGCGCCCTCTACCTGTACTTCGACAGCAAGGAGGCGCTGATTGCCGGCATCAGCGAGCGCGACCGGCAGGAGTTCGCCGAGCGCTTCGATGCGCTGGCAGCGGCTCCGGACCTGCTGGAGGCATTGCGCGCGCTTGGCGAGCAGTACTTTCTCGAAGAGCGTGCCCATAGCCATCTGATGTGCATCGAGATCGGGCTCGAGGCCACGCGCAACCCGCGCATCGGCGAGATCTTCCACCGCATCGACCGCTACATCGCCGAAAGTTTCGAGCAGTTGTTCACCAAGCTCGCAGCCGAGGGGCGCATCGCCCCGGCGCTCGACATCCCGACGACGGTCAAGGCCTTCATGGTGGTGGCCGACGGAATGTTCTGGCGGCGCGCGGTGGACCGTTCGTTCGCGCCATCGGCCGTCATGCCTGCCGTCCTGCAGCTCATACGCACGCTGCTCAACCCGGTGCCGGCTCCGGCTTCCGTCGCAAACAAGAACAGCCAGACAAGTGAGGGTCGATCATGAGAAGGCTGCTGGTGGGCGCCGTGCTCGCGGCGTGTTTCCTGATGATCTCGCTGACACTGGTGGGCAAGCCGCTGCCGCGGCCAACAGCCGACGCCTCCCTTACCCGCCCCGCAACGACGCGGCCGCCGCTGCCGGGGCCCGACGAGGCGCTCGTGCTGGCGCCGGCGGTGACGGTCGCCCGCGTCGCGCCGGCCGACTTCGTCGAGACCGTGCTCGCCACCGGCTCGCTGGTGGCGCGCGAGGAGATCCTGGTCGGCCCCGAGGTCGAAGGCTTCCGCATCACCGAGGTCCTGGCCGACGAGGGCACGCGCGTGAAGAAGGGCGACGTGCTGGCCCGCCTCGTCACCGACACGCTGGATGCGCAGGTTGCGCAGAACGACGCCGCGCTGGCACGGGCGGCCGCCGCCATCGCCCAGGCGAGGAGCACCATCGTGCAGGCGGAGGCCCGGGTGGTCGAGAGCAACAACGCTTTCGAGCGCGCCAAGCCGTTGCGCACGGCCGGGCACATGGCGGAGAGCGCCTATGATACCCGCGAGCAGGCCGCGCGCACGGCGCAGGCGCAACTCCTGGCGGCACAGGACGGCTTGCGTGCCGCCGAGGCCGAGAAGGCGCAGATCGAGGCGCAGCGTCGCGAGCTCACCTGGCGGCGTGGACGCACCGAGGTGGTAGCGCCCGCCGACGGCATCATCAGCCGGCGTATGGCGCGCATCGGCGGGTACGCCGCCGGCGCCGGCGAGCCGCTGTTTCGCATCGTCGCCAAGGGCGAGATCGAGCTCGACGCCGAGGTGACCGAGATGCGCATGGCCGCGATCAAGATCGGGCAGCAGGCGCGTGTGGAGGTGGCGGGGCTCGGTACTTTCGCCGGCGTCGTGCGCCTCGTCTCGCCGGAGGTCGACAAGGGCACGCGGCTGGGCCGGGTCCGCATCTATCTCGGCGATGACGCGGCGCTGAGGGTGGGGTCGTTCGCCCGCGGCACCATCGAGACCGCCAGCGGCCGCGGGCTTGCCGTGCCCGCCTCTGCCATCCTGTACGGGCCGGACGGCGCGTCCGTCCAACTCGTGCGCGACGGGCGTGTGGAGACGCGCCGCATCAAGGTCGGGCTTGCCGCGGGCGCTCTCACCGAGGTCCGCGACGGGCTGGGCGAGGGCGATATCGTCGTGGCCCGCTCCGGCACCTTCCTGCGTGACGGCGATGCCATCCGTCCGGTCGTCGGCGGCCGGACCGCGCCGAACGACGCCAGCTAGGCGGTGCGCCCATGAACTGGAACATCTCCGCCTGGTCGATCCGCACGCCGGTGCCGTCGCTGGTGCTGTTCATGGTGCTCATCGCGCTCGGCTACGTGAGTTTCGGCCAGCTCGCCGTCACGCGCTTTCCCAACATCGACCTGCCGATCGTGCAGGTCCGCGTCTATCAGTCGGGGGCTGCGCCCTCCGAGCTCGAGGTGCAGGTCACCAAGAAGATCGAGGACGCGATCGCTGGCGTGAACGGCGTCAAGCACCAGACCTCGGCCGTCACCGAAGGCTCCTCCGTCACCACCATCGAGTTCCGCCTCGAGGTCAACCAGGACCGCGCGCTCAACGACGTCAAGGACGCCATCGCGCGCATCCGCTCCGAGCTGCCGCGCACCATCGAGGAGCCCATTGTCACGCGCATCGAGGTCGAGGGCTTGCCCATCGTCACCTACGGCGCCAGGGCGCCGGGCATGACGCCGGAGGAACTTTCCTGGTTCGTCGACGATGTGGTGATCCGGGCCCTGCAGGGCGTGAAGTCGGTGTCGCAGATCGAGCGGTTCGGCGGCGTCGATCGCGAGATCCGGGTCGCGCTCGATCCCGATCGCCTGCTGGCGTTCGGCATCACCGCCGGCGACGTCAACAAGCAGCTTCGTGCCACCAACGTCGATCTTGCCGGCGGGCGCGGCGAGATCGCGGGCCGCGAGCAGGCGATCCGCACGCTGGCCGGCAAGCAGACGGTCGCCGATCTGGCTGCCACCACGATCGTGCTGCCGCGGGGGCGCAAGGTGCGGCTCGACGAGCTGGGCACCGTGACGGATTCGACCGCAGAGCCGCGCACCTTCGCCACCCTCGACGGCAGGCCGGTGGTGGCCTTCGCCATCTCGCGCGCCAAGGGCGCCAGCGACGTCGTGGTGGCGGCCGACGTCGCCAAGAAGGTCGATGAGCTGCGCAAGGCGCATCCCGGCGTCGAGCTGAAGCTGATCGACTCAATGGTGGTCTACACGCTCGGCGCCTACCACTCGACCATGAAGACCCTGATCGAGGGCGCCATCCTGGCGATTGCCGTGGTGTTCGTGTTCCTGCGCGACTGGCGCGCGACGCTGATCGCGGCCGTCGCCCTGCCGCTCTCCATCATTCCAGCGTTCTGGGCCATCGAGGCTGCCGGCTTCTCGCTGAACCTCGTCAGCCTGCTCGCGATCACCATCGTCACGGGCATCCTGGTCGACGATGCCATCGTCGAGATCGAGAACATCGTGCGCCACATGCGCATGGGCAAATCGCCCTATCGCGCCGCGCTCGAGGCCGCCGACGAGATCGGCCTGGCCGTCATCGCCATCACCTTCACCATTGTTGCGGTGTTCGTGCCGGTGAGCTTCATGGGCGGGATCGCCGGCCAGTATTTCAAGCAGTTCGGACTGGTGGTCGCCTTCGCGGTGCTGTTCTCGCTCCTGGTAGCACGCCTCGTTACCCCGCTGCTCGCCGCCTACTTCATGCGCCCCTCTCGCCATGAGGACAGGGAAGGCTGGATGCTGCGGGCCTACACGCGTCTCGTGCGCTGGTCGGTGACACATCACTACAAGGCCGTGGGCCTCGGCCTGCTGATCTTCGCGGGCTCCATCGGCAGCTTCTATCTGCTGCCGTCGGGCTTTCTGCCGGCCGACGACCAGAGTCGCCTCCTGCTGGCGGTCGAGCTGCCGCCCGGCTCGCGCGTCGACGACACGCGCGCGGTAACGGAGGCCGTCGCCGCCAAGGTGCGCGAGCGGCCCGAGGTGAGGAGCGTGTTCGTGAACGGCGGCCGCGTGATGGGCTCCGGCGCCGAGGTGCGCAAGGCCACGCTCGTCATCAACCTGACCCCCAAGGAAAAGCGCACGGTGAGCCAGGATCAGGTGCGCCTCGCCATCGGCGCCAGCCTGGCCGACATGCCCGACATCCGCTTCTGGTTCCTCAAGGACAACGGCCAGCGCCAGTTCCAGCTCGTGGCCTCCGGCCGCAACGGCGCCGAGGTCTCGCACGCGGCCGCCGACCTCACGAGCCAGGCCAAGCGCATTCCGCTGCTGTCCAACGTGGTTTCCACCGCCGAGCTCGATCGCCCGGAGCTCAGGGTGGTGCCGGTCACCGACATCGCCGCCGAGCTGGGCGTCTCGACGGAGACGATTTCCGAGGCGGTGCGTATCGCCACCATCGGCGACATCGGCGCCAACCTCGCCAAGTTCGACGTGGGCGACCGCCAGGTGCCGATCCGCGTGCAGCTCGCGGAGCGCGCACGCGGCAGCGAGCAGACGCTGGAGGCCCTGAAAGTGGCCACCACCTCGGGTGCGGCGGTTCCGCTGTCGGCGGTGGCGCGCTTCGAGCTGGCCCAGGGCCCGACTGCCATCGACCGCTACGACAGAATGCGCCGCGTCGTCATCGGTGCGGATCTGGTCGGCGACGTCGCCCTCGGCAAGGCCGTGGATCGCGTGATGGCCCTGCCGGCGGCGCGCAATCTTCCCGCCGGCGTCGAGCTCAAGCAGTTCGGCGACGCCGAAGTGATGGGCGAGGTGTTCGAGAGCTTCGCCAAGGCCATGGGCGCCGGCATCATGATGGTGTTTGCCGTGCTGGTGCTGCTGTTCGGCAGCTTCCTGCAGCCGGTCACCATCCTCTTCTCCCTGCCGCTCTCCATCGGCGGCGCCATCGTCGCACTTGCCATCACCGGCCGGCCCATCAGCCTGCCGGTCGTCATCGGCATCCTGATGCTGATGGGCATCGTGACCAAGAATGCGATCATGCTGGTGGACTTCGCCGTGGAGCAGATGAAGCAGGGCATGGAGCGGGCAGAAGCCATCGTCGATGCCGGCCGCAAGCGCGCCCGCCCCATCGTCATGACCACCATTGCCATGGTCGGCGGCATGCTGCCGTCCGCCTACGGCGTGGGCTCGGGCGGCGAGTTCCGCTCGCCGATGGCCATCGCCGTCATCGGCGGCCTCATCTCCTCCACGCTGCTCTCCCTGGTGTTCGTACCCGCTGTATTCTCCGTAATGGATGACATTGCCGGGCTCGGCTGGCGCCTGTTCTCGCGCTTTATCGGGCCCACCGAGGACCCCCCGGCACACTTGCCCGTGTCCCCGCCCGCGCACGACCCGCGGCCCTGGCCCATGGCTGCGGAGTGAGCGGGCATGCGTGAGCGGCGGTTGTGCCGTCGCCGGCTCCGTTCTATGCCGCGTCTCGGGGACGACGCGAGCGTCGGGGAGCTGACGACATGCCGTGGTTGTGGGCCGTTTTCACGGTCGTGGCGGCAGGCGCGCAGGTGCTGCGCAACGCCATGCAGAAGGAGCTGACGGCGACGCTCGGCACGGTGGGCGCGACGCACGTCCGCTTCCTGTTCGGATTGCCCTTCGCGCTCGTGTTCCTGGCATTGGTGCTGGCAGGAACGGGGCTGCCCGTTCCCGCGATCAATGCCGCGACGCTGGCCTGGACCGTGGTCGCCGCCGTTGCGCAGATCGCTGCAACGGCGTTGCTGCTGGCTGTCATGCAGCAGCGCTCGTTCGTCGTCACCACGGCCTACATCAAGACCGAGCCGGTGCAGGTCGCCATCTTCGGCCTGGTCTTCCTGGGCGATCACATCTCGCTGGGGCTGGGGCTGGCGATCCTGATCGCCACC
>DATFCC010000074.1:0-4526 GCA_035253505.1 Hyphomicrobiaceae bacterium | reverse complement strand
GGGACGGCGCACCCTGGCGAGCAGCCCGAGCCCGTCGATCACGACGGCATCATCCGCGCGCGGCCGCCGGCCGGCGGGCACGCCCTGCGCCCATCGCGATCACGCTACGTGGTGCCGCACCGCTAGCCGAGGTCGGCAACGGCCTTCCGCGGCGTCACCCGGCGAGCTTGTCCATCGCCTCGGCCAGCCTGACGTCGAGATCGGTGAGGCCGCCGACCGAATGGGTGGAGAGCGTCACCTCGACGCGGTTCCACACATTGCTCCACTCGGGGTGGTGGTCCATCTTCTCGGCCACCAGCGCCGCGCGCGTCATGAACCCGAACGCGGCGCTGAAATCGGCGAACTTGAAGGTCTTCTGCAGGGCGTCGCGGCCTTCGGCCGCCTTCCAGCCGGGCAGCCGCGCCGCCAGGGCGTTGCGCTGCGCTTCGTCGAGCTTCGTCGGCATGATCGGGCTCCTTTCGCGGAGACAACGCGCGTGCCTCCCAATCGTCGCTGATGTCGATGGGCGGGTAGAGCAGCCCGCGCTGCCGCAGGAACCGCACAACCCGAGGCGCCTCGGCGCTCGGCACGGCTGGAGCGAGCAGGCTCTGCACCGCCCGCCATCGGCTTGGCCCCAGGCGTGTCAGGGTTGTGCTGGGCGGCGTTCATCGTATCTGGGCGCCATGCTAGACGGAGATCGCCGGCCGCGATAGCGCCGGAAGTGGAGGAGCCCCATGCGTTGGATGCGCTATTCGCAGCAGGGCCGCACGGCGTACGGCATTGTCGAGGGCGACCGCATCGCGGAGGTCGCCGGCGACCCCTTTGCCGGCTACGAGCGCACCGGGAGCGTGCGCGATCTTGCCGCGGTGAAGGTCGAGGTGCCCGTCATTCCGCCTACGTTCTATTGCGTCGGCCTCAACTATGCCGAGCACATCCGCGAGGTGGCGGCCAAGCACGGCATCAAGGCCAACCTGCCCGAGCAGCCGGATGTCGGCTATCGCTCCAACAATGCGCTCATCGCCCACGGCGAGCCGGTCGTCATTCCGCGCGACGCCACCAAGGTGCAGTACGAGGGCGAGCTGGTCGCCGTGATCGGCAAGAAGGCCCGCAACCTGAGCGAAGCGGAGGCGCTGTCCTGCGTGCTCGGCTATACGGTCGGCAACGACGTCAGCGAGCGCGTCTGGCAGAAGTCTGATCGCACGCTGTGGCGCGCCAAGAACAGCGACACCTTCAAGCCCATGGGGCCGTGGATCGAGACCGACGTCGATCTGGACGCGCTCGAGACCCGCATCCGCCTCAACGGCAAGGAAACCCTGCGTTTCCGCACCAACGACATGATCTTCGGCGTCGCCCGCTACATCAGCACCATGTCGCGCTATCTGACGCTCTATCCCGGCGACATCATCTGGATGGGCACGGACGGCAGCTCCCCCGATCTGAAGCCCGGCGACGTGGTCGAGGTCGAGATCGCCGGCCTTGCCACCCTGCGCAATCCCTTCGTCGCGGCGGCGTGAAGCATGGCGACCATCGATGCAGGAGGAAATTGGATGCGGATGAGACGTCTCGCGGTGTGCGTTGCGCTGGCCGCGGGCAGCTTGCTGGCGGCCGCAGGCGATGTCGCCGCACAGGCAACCGAGATCCGTTTCGCGCGGCAGTTTTCCATGGGCTATCTGCAGTTCGGCCTGATGGAGAAGCACCAGCTTCTCGAGAAACACGCGAAGGCTGCCGGCATTGCCGACGTGAAGGTGAGCTGGGTGGTGTTCAACAGCCCGGCGGCCATGAACGATGCGTTGCTGTCGGGATCGCTCGACATCGTCTCGGGCGGTGTCCCCGGTCTCCTCACCATCTGGTCGCGCACGCAGGGCACGCCGATGGCCGTCAAGGGCATCACCGCTTTCTCCTCGCAGCCGATCCTGCTCAACACGCGCAATCCCGCGGTGAAGTCGATCGCCGACTTCACCGACAAGGACAAGATCGCCCTGCCGGCGGTGAAGGTCTCGGTCCAGGCCATGATGCTGCAGATGGCGGCCGCCAAGCAGTGGGGGCAGGCGAACTTCGCCAAGCTCGATCCGATCACGGTCGGCATGTCGCCGCCCGACTCCACCATCGCCCTGCTCAGCGGCTCCGGCGACATCACCGCCGTCTTCAGCGTGCCGCCGTTCCAGGCCCAGCAGCTCGAGCAGCCCGGCATCCATACCGTGCTCAACTCCTACGAGGTGTTCGGCGGCCCGCACACCTTCACCGTCGCCTGGACCTCATCGCAGTTCCGCGACAAGAACCCCGCGCTCTACAAGGCGCTGCTGGCGGCCTTCAAGGAAGCGACCGACATGCTGCAGAAGGACGTGAAGGAAGCCTCGCAGCTCTGGATCGACACGGGCAAGTCCAAGCTCACCGTCGAGAAGGTGGCCGAGATCGCCTCGGGCAAGCAGGTGCGCTGGACGATGGTGCCCGAGAACATCGTGAAATATGCCGAGTTCATGCACTCGGTCGGCTCCATCAAGAACATGCCGGCAAGCTGGAAAGACGTGTTCTTTTCCGATATCCATGACCTGCCCGGGAGCTGAGGTGACGGGCGCTCCGGGAGTTTGTGCATGAATGCGAAGCCAGCCAATGGCGCCGAGGAGGGCCGCGCCCTGCTCGAGGTCAAGGGCGTCACCCTGCAGTACAAGACCGAGCGGCACCTCGTCACCGCCACCTACCGCGTCAGCTTCGATGTGTTCCGCTCCGACCGCTTCGTGCTGCTCGGCCCGTCGGGATGCGGCAAGTCCACCCTGCTCAAGGCCGTCGGCGGCTACATGTCGCCCACCGAGGGCAGCATGCAGCTCAAGGGCGCGGCCATCCGCGGGCCGGGGCCGGACCGCATGTTCGTGTTCCAGGAGTTCGACCAACTTCTGCCCTGGAAGACGGTGAAGCAGAACGTCATGTTCGCCCTCAAGTCTTCCGGCAAGATGCGCGGCAAGGCGGCCGAGGCGCAGGCCATGCGCTACATCGACAAGGTCAACCTCACCAAGTTCGCCGACGCCTACCCGCACACGCTGTCGGGCGGCATGAAGCAGCGCGTCGCCATCGCCCGCGCCATGGCCATGGAGCCCGACGTGCTGCTCATGGACGAGCCGTTTGCCGCGCTCGACGCGCTCACCCGGCGCAAGATGCAGGAGGAGCTGCTGCAGCTCTGGGAGGACACGCGCTTCACGGTGTTGTTCGTGACGCATTCCATCCCCGAGGCCGTACTTATCGGCAATCGCATCCTGCTGATGTCGCCGCATCCGGGCCAGGTCAAGGGCGAGCTCAACAGCGACGGCAGCGACCCCGTCGATGCCAAGGGCGCGAAGCTGTCGGACCGCATCCACGACATCCTGTTTGCGGACCGCGTCGAGGAGCAGGAGGCCGTCCGCCATGGCTGAGCTGCGTTCGCCGGTCACCCGGCTGCCTGCGCCCCTGCCGCCGACGCGCCCGGAGTATCTGCGCGACGTCGTCGCCGGCGACATGGGCATCGTGCAGAAGCCGCTCACGCTGTTCCAGCGCCTCGCCAACCAGGGCTGGCTCAGGAAGACGCTGATCCTCGTCGTCATTGCCGCGGCGTGGGAGGCCTATGCGCGCCACCTCAACAACGCGCTGCTGGTGCCGACCTTCTCGGCCACGCTGGAGGCGTTCTGGAACGGCATCGCTAGCGGCGACATTCCGGCCAAGGCGTCGAACTCGGTGCAGCTTCTGCTGAAGGGCTACGCCCTGGGCCTCGGGCTGGCGCTCGTGCTTACGGCGCTCGCCATGATGTTCCGGCTCGGCAACGATCTGCTGGAGACGCTTACCTCCGCCTTCAACCCGCTGCCCGCCATCGCGCTGCTGCCGCTCGCCCTGATCTGGCTGGGGCTGGGCGACCGCTCCATCATCTTCGTGCTGGTGCACTCGGTGCTGTGGGCGGTGGCGCTCAACACGCATTCGGGCTTCCGCTCGGTGTCGGCAACCTTGCGCATGGTCGGGCGCAACTATGGCCTCAGGGGCATCTCGTTCGTCACCAAGATTCTCATCCCGGCGGCGTTCCCATCGATCCTGACCGGGCTCAAGATCGGATGGGCCTTCGCCTGGCGCACGCTGATCGCCGCCGAGCTGGTGTTCGGCGTCTCCTCCGGCAAGGGCGGGCTCGGCTGGTACATCTACGAGAACAAGAACATGCTCGACATCCCGGCGGTGTTCGCCGGCCTCTTCACCGTCATCCTGATCGGCCTCGTGGTGGAAAACCTGATCTTCCGCAACATCGAGGCTGCCACCGTCCGCCGCTGGGGCATGCAGAGCTGACGGGCACGCGGCGCCTCTCCGCGCTGCCCGGGAGCAAACGGCCGCACTTTGCACCGTGAGCGGACGGAGTTGAATGCGAACGGCGACCATCGGGCCCGACGCACGGCTTGTGCTAGGACGGAGGCTCCGCCGTCTGATCGCTCGCACCGCGCATCGATGCGGGTTGCGTCACCGCGGCGGCGTGCCTACACTTCGATCGGCTGGCGGCCCGTCGTGCTGCGGGTTGGGCATTGAGCGGGCGCCGATAGCGG
>DATFCC010000073.1:0-6478 GCA_035253505.1 Hyphomicrobiaceae bacterium | reverse complement strand
GATTTATCAATATGTTACAAGCATTCACATGCCGCCGGCCTGCCATGCTTGGTGGGGGTGCTCGCCAGGGCGTCGACGGCGCCCGATTTTCGGCGTGCGCACCTGCGACATTGACCCTGGCCGGCCGCGACCACACATGATCGCCACGCGTGCCGCCGACCGTCGCGAGGGGAACCGCCATGCTCAGATTTGCCGCCGCCCTCATGCTCTGCGCGGCGCTCGCGCTGCCCGCCGCCGCCCAGAAAAAGGAGGAACCGAAGAAGGACGCGCCGAAGACCGCCATCCCGAAGGACACCTTCTTCAAGGGGCAGACGGCAAGCCAGTATCTGGCGGGCGAGCAGCTGATCGGCGCCAAGGTGACCAACAAGGACGGTCAGACAATCGGCACCATCACCGACCTGATCGTCGGCCCCGGCGAGAAGATCGAGGGCATCGTGCTCGGCGTCGGCGGCTTTCTCGGCGTCGGCGAGAAGAAAATCGGCGTGCGTGTCGGCGCCCTGAAGATCACCAGGACGGACGGCAAGCTCGCCATCAGCCTGCCGGTCGCCACCAAGGAGATGCTGTCGGCGCTCGAGCCCTACCAGCGTGCCGGTTCTGCGGCGAAAAAATAGTCGGCCGCCGCGGCCTGAGCCTCACCCTGGCGGCAGCGCGGAGATGGCCTCCACGAGATCGGCCGCGAAGCGATCCACCGTCTCGGGCGCGGTGTCCCAAGCGCACATCAGCCGGCAACCGGTGTCGCCGAGGAACGTATAGAAGCGCCAACCCTTCGTGCGCAGCGCCGCCTGCACGGCCGGCGGCAGGTCGACGAACACGCCGTTCGCCTCGACTGGGGCGATCAGGTGCACGCCGTCGAGGCGTTCGATGCGCTGGCCAAGGCGCAACGCCATCGCATTGGCGTGCCGCGCATTCCTGAGCCATACGCCGTTCTCGAGCATGGCGTGCCACGGCGCCGTCACCAGCCGCATTTTCGAATTGAGGTGCCCCGCCTGCTTGACGCGCCACTCGAACTCTTCGGCCATGGAGCGATCGAAGAACAGCACCGTCTCGCCTGCGGCAAGCCCGTTCTTGACGCCGCCGAAGCACAGCACGTCGACACCGGAACGCCAGGAAAGGTCCGCGGGTGAGCAGCCGGTCGTGGCGACGGCATTGGCGAACCTGGCGCCGTCCATATGCACCTTGAGGCCGTGGCGGCGGGCGACGGCCGTCAGGGCGTTGATCTCGATCGCGCTGTAGACCGTACCGAGCTCGGTCGCCTGGGTGATCGACAGCACGCGCGCCTTGACGTGGTGGACGCCGCGGCTGCCCTTGCGGGCGAGGGCGTCGACGCTCTCCGGCGTCAGCTTGGCGAGCGGCGTATCAGCGGTGACGATGCGGGCGCCGCCCGACAGAAGAGACGCGGCGCCGGCCTCGTCCTCTTCGATGTGGCTGAAGGCATGCGCGATGATGGCGTGGTAGGGCCGGCAGAGCTGCGCGAGGGCGAGCGCATTCGCCGCCGTGCCGTTGAAGACGAAAAATACGGAGCAATCGGTCTCGAACAGAGCGCGCAGGGCGTCGCGAGCGCGCTCGGTCCACGGGTCATCGCCATAGCCGGTGACGTGACCCTCGGCGTTGACGCGCACGAAAGCCTCGAGCGCTTCGGGGCACATGCCGGCATTGTTGTCAGAAGCAAACTGCTGCGGCATGTGCGCGGGAGCTGCCAGGTCGATTGAATGTCCGCCGACGCGCCGCCGGGCACGATCACCTCCCCGCTCCGTCAGCGGAGGAAGGGCTGGGGTGAGCGGCGGACGCTTGCTCCGGCGATCCTTGCTGCCCCTCACCCCGTGAAGGCGGGGAGAGGCGGAAACTTCAGCGGCCGCGGAACAGGCCACCCAGGATGCCGCCCTTCTTCTCTGCCGCAGCCGCCGCCATCTCGGGAGGCGGCGTGCCGTAGGGTTTCGTCTCCTTGCCGTTGGACGCGGTGACGGCTGCCGGATCGGCGCCGACGCGGCCACCGAGGCGATCCGCCGCGGTCTCGCGCGACAGGCTGAAATCGAAATGGACGCTGGGAATGCCCTTGATGGGACAGGAAGGATCGGCGTCCTTCACCTCCGCCACCAAATCGGCGGAGGCCCCAAACACGACGTCGTCGTCCAGATGCTCGTCGCCGGCCATGTAGAGCGCCGTCACGAGCTCGCGGTAGCCGGGTGCGCTGATCAGGAAGTGAATGTGCGCAGGGCGCATTCCGCGGCGCTTCTGGGAGATCACGAACTGCCCGACCGGCCCGTCGAGCGGGATGAAGTAGCCCAGCGGACGCACGGTGCGGATCAGATAATTGCCATTGGCATCGGTGTAGAAGATGCCCCGGCAATCCATCTCCTCGATGCCTTTCTGGATGTCGTAGCGCCCGTCTGTCGTGGTCTGCCAGACGGTGACCTGGGCGTTGGCGAGGGGCTTGCCCTGCACATCCGTGACCCGGCCGTAGAGGGCCACCTCCTTGCCGTCGGTGTTCTTGGCGATCTGTCCGCCGGTGGCGAACGTGGGTGTGTTCTCGCGGAAGAAGGGGCCGAGCAGGCTGGCGCTGGTGGCCTCCTCCATCTTGGTCTTGTCGTGCATGATGTTGACGAGGGCGGACAGGCCCATCGTATCCGATAGCAGAATGAACTCCTGGCGCGCCGGCGTGCAGGCCTGGCCGACCTTGGTCATGAACTCGATGCCCTTGATCCACTCGGCCGGCGTCAGGTTCACGTCGCGCGCGAAAGCATGCAGATGGCGCACCGCTGCTTCCATGATCTCCTTGGTGCGCGGGTCGGGCGTGTTCGCCATCTGCTCGAGCACGGCGTCGGTGATGGTCAGCGGTGTGTATTCGCGCATCGACATTCTCCCTGGGTCGAACCGGGTGGACTACGTGGAACGTTGCCTCCCGCCGGCGCTTGCGCGCGCCTGCAGCACCGCTCGCGCCACCTTCCGGCCGAGAAGCCAGCGTCATCCAACGTCCAGGCAGTGTCAAGCAAGCGGCCGTCAGCGATACTCGGCGATGGCGGCATCGGTGGCGGCCAGTTCGCCCTCGATGTCCAGGGGCGGGCAACCCTTGTCGAGCAGGGTACGGTGGAGGGCGCGGGCGTGCGCTCGCTCGCGATCGTACTCCTCGAGCGAGGCGAGACCCTTGTTGGAGCCGCCGAACCAGCGGCCGAAAGCCTGCACCGCCGTCGGGGCGGCAGCCTCGCGCTCGCCCTTGGCCTTGGCGGGCAAAGCCTTGAGCACCTGCAGACGGCCCCAGATGCTATTGGAAAGGCGCGTGCAGTCCAGCGACTGCTCGCCCGGGTCGAGATTGTAGCTGCCATCCTTCTGCAGCCCGATCGACGCACCCGCACAGCCCGCCGCCAAGGTGCAGCCGACGAGGACCGCATACAACGGCGCAGCCGCGCGCCCGGCCGCGGCGGGACGGCGCCGCAGACGCTCGGCAGGCACGGCGGCGAACGATTTCAGCACTTCGGCACCAGATTGCTGCCCCACCCAGCGGGCCGACCAGACCATTCTATCTCAACAGTCAGGATGTCCGAAATTCGGCGCGCGCCTGTCCACAAGGACGATCAGCAATAGTGGAGGACGTCGGTCAGCCCCGGGTCATCGGCGGCCGAGGGCCCGCAGCTCCTCGTCGTCGAGGGGGCGGGCTTCCTCCTCGAGCATGATCGGGATGCCGTCGCGGATGGGG
This sequence comes from Hyphomicrobiaceae bacterium, assembly GCA_035253505.1. Taxonomy (GTDB): domain Bacteria; phylum Pseudomonadota; class Alphaproteobacteria; order Rhizobiales; family Hyphomicrobiaceae; genus AWTP1-13. The sequence goes on along the minus strand of DATFCC010000073.1, from coordinate 2,787 downwards.
TAGGCCAGTCGCGCCGCGCGGCTGATCAGCTCCTGCCTGGCGTCGTCGTAGATGAGCGCCGTCTTGGTGCGGGGACAGACCAGGATCTCGAGCAGACGCCTGTCGATGCGTCCGGCAGCCTCTTGCTTGACAGGCTCCTCGGCCATGATGCGCTTCCAACTACTGCAGCCGCGAGCCGGAGCCACCGGCCCCGGCCGCAAGCTCCATTTCAGCCAGCGCGATGAGGGTCTCTGCCCGCGCCCGCAAGGTCGGCGCCTCCAACAGCGCCTGCTTCTCCTCGCCGCCATAGGGGCTGGCGATGGCCAGCATGTTGACCAGCGCCTCCGATGAGGACTTGCCGATCGCGGCCCAGTCGACGCGCTGCCCGCGCGCCTCGAGATAGGTCTTGAGAACGGCGAGCAACCGCTGGCGGTCGACGTCATCCTCGCCGTGACCCTCGGTGAAATCGGCGGCAAAGGGCACAAAGTCGGCGGCGAAGAGCCGGTAGGGCGCTTCAGTGCCCACTTCCTCGCCCAGTTGGCAGCGGGCGACCCCGGTCAGCGCGATGGCGAGCCGGCCGTCACTGAGCTCCTGATAGGCCGTGATGCGCCCTGCGCAGCCGACACGGCGGATCTCGGCCGACTTGCCGGGCGGCGACTCTCCCTCGCCGGCCCCTGCGGGCTGGACGATGACGAGCACGCGCGGCCCCGACATCACGTCCTCGACCATCGCCAGATAGCGCGGCTCAAACACGTTGAGCGGCAGGACGGAGCGAGGCAGCAGGATGGCGCGGCGCAGCGGGAACACCGGAATTTGCTGCGGCAAATCCCCGGGCCCGCGATAGCGCTCCGCAAGGGTCGGCACCGCGCAAGACCTTTCAGGAGAACATGATCGAGGACAGCCGCCGACGCCCGTCGAGGGTCGCGGGGTCCTTGGGGCCCCAGGCATCGAAGAGCTGCACGAGCTGTTTGCGCGCCGCCTCGTCGTTCCACTTGCGGTCGCGGCGGAAGCTTTCCAGAAGCTGTGTCACGGCTTCCTCCTTGTTGCCGCCGGCCGCGAGCGCCATGGCGTAGTCGATGCGCGCCTGGTGATCGGCGGGCGTCGAGCGGACTTTTGCCTCGAGCTTGGTGACATCGCCCGCCGTGCCGGCGAGGCGCGCCAGGTCCAGCGCCGCCTGCACGCTCGCGACGGCTCCGGCCGATCGCTTGTCGGGCGGCACCAGGGCGATGGTCTGCTCGGCCCGGGCAAGGTCACCGGTTTTGAGATAGCACTGGGCGAGCCCCGCCAATGCGCCCACGTTCTGGGGATCTTCCTGCAGCACGGCGGCATAGACCTCCGCGGCCCCCTGCGTATCGCCTGCCTCGAGCGCCTTGCCGGCGGCCTCCAGGGCGGCGGCTGCATCCAGGGCGGCCTCTTCGCCGAGGAGGCGGTCCACGAAAGCCTTCACCGCGCTTTCCGGCTGGGCTCCCATGAAGCCGTCCAGCGGCCGCCCGTCGCGAAAGGCATAGACGGTCGGGATCGACTGGATGCGGAGCTGGTTGGCGATGGTCTGGTTCTCGTCGATGTTGATCTTTACGAGGCGCACCTTCCCGTTCTGGGCGCGCACCACTTTCTCGAGAATGGGCGTGAGCTGCTTGCACGGCCCGCACCAGGGAGCCCAGAAGTCCACGAGCACGGGCACCTGTCGCGACGCTTCGAGCACGTCCTTGGCGAAGGTCGCCGCGGTCGTATTCTTGATCACCTCGCCGTCGCCGGCGGCCGGCGCTGCTGCTGCACTCGACTTACCGAATCCGAAAGCCATGTCCGTCTCCAGGGCCGGCCAATGCCGGGCTCATGCTCGCCGCACCGCTGGCGGTCATGCCCCCTCCACAGCCTGCCCCACCGCGACGACGCGCGGTTCATGTCCGCAGGCGCGGATGAACTTGACCAGGTCCTCGCGCGCGATGTTGGTGGTGGCTGTATTCTCCAGCGGGTGATAGTTCAGCCGATCGTGGCGCATCATATCGGCATCGAGAATGACCGTCACGCGCCGCCGGGTGTCGTTGATCAGGGCAAAAGGCGTCACGGACCCGGCAGGGACGCCCAGCACCTCCATGAGCAGCTCGGGCCGCCCGAAACTCAAGCGGTCGGCGCCCAGGATCTTGTGCAGGGTCTTGAGCTCGATATGGGCGCGGCCAAGCGCCACGACAAGGAACAGCCGGCCCTTCTTGTCCTTGAGAAACAGGTTCTTGGTGTGGCCTCCCGGCAGCTCGCACTCCAGCCTGGAGCTTTCGGCAACGGTGAAGACCGCTTCGTGCTCGACGGTGTGGGTGACAATGCCGAGCTCATCGAGCCGGGCGAACAGGTCCTGTCGTGTTGCGGGCAAGGGGTGGTCCGGCGGGCTTGTTCTGTAGATCGGGAGGCAGCCGGCCTGTCCTAGCTGAGGCACGCGCCTGTCCGCAACATGGGACAATGCGGCGATTGGCGCGATCGCCCGCCAGGCTTGCGAGGCCCTGCGCTTGCCAATGCACCCTGTTCTGCTGCATAAGACCGCCCATCGCCGTTCCCCCCGACCGGGGGGCTATCCGGCATGGACGCGGGTGTAGCTCAGGGGTAGAGCATCACGTTGCCAACGTGAGGGTCGTGGGTTCAAATCCCATCGCCCGCTCCAATTCGGCACTGTCCAGTCCGGACACATAGGTGACGGTTTGTTCCTAAGAGATAGGTAACAACCTCGTGCCGAACGGGTTGTCGAGGGGCTGCAAAGTCCTCTGTTCGAGATCGATGTATCCGAGATCGTAGGTGATGAAGGAGACGAGCCAGATGGCG
>DATFCC010000072.1:0-3300 GCA_035253505.1 Hyphomicrobiaceae bacterium | reverse complement strand
CGCACCGAGACCGACAAGCCCTTCGGGGTCGACATCCTGTTCGCCAGGACGACCGGCGGTGGCGCCACCATCGAGGCCTATGAGCGGGAGGTGCGCGAGCACATCGAGGTGGCCTTCGAGGAGAATGTGCCCGTCATCGTGTCCGGCCTGGGTGATCCCGGTGCCATCGTGCCGCGGGCGCGCGCCGCCGGCGTCAAGGTCATGGCGCTGGTCGGGACGGCCAAGCAGGCGCGCGCCGTCGAGCAGTCCGGCGTCGACGCCGTGATCGCGTCGGGCCACGACGGAGGCGGCCACGTCGGGCGCATCGGCACCATGGCGCTGGTGCCGCGGGTGGTCGACCAGGTCCGTGTGCCGGTGGTGGCTGCGGGCGGGCTAGCCGACGGCCGCGGACTGGTGGCGGCGCTCGCCCTCGGCGCCGCAGGGGTGTGGATGGGCACGCGCTTCATCGCCACGGCCGAAGCCCGCGGGCATGCCAACTACAAGCGCCGCATCACCGAGATCGACGAGGACGGCACCGTCGTCACGCGCGCACACTCGGGCAAGCCGAACCGCATGATCCGCAACGAGTTCACGAAATCCTGGGAGGGCCGCGAGGGCAGCATCAAGCCCTATCCTCTGCAACTGAAGGAGGTGGGCGAGCCGGCCTCCTATCGCGGCCGTATCGAGGGTGACGTGCTGCACGGCGTGCTGCCCTGCGGACAGAGCGCTGCGCTGATCGACAGCATCGAACGCGCGGGCGACGTCGTGGCGGCGATCGCGCGCCAGGCCGGCGAAATACTCGCACGGCTGCCGCGTCCCGCACGCCCATAGCGCCGGCAGCGAAACAGGCCGCGAAAGGATCTCGCGGCCTGCCGTAACGCGTCCCTTGATATTGGCTCGGCGCGGATCAAGCGCCTGCGCGTGCGCCCTCGCCCTCCTGCTGGCGCGCGGACTTCTGCACGGCAGCCTGCACCTTCTCGAAGGCCCGCACCTCGATCTGGCGGATGCGCTCGCGCGAGACCCCGAACTCGGCGGAAAGGTCCTCCAGGGTCGCCGGCTCCTCGGCGAGGCGCCGCGCCACGAAGATGCGCTTCTCGCGATCGTTCAAACTGGCGAGGGCACTCGAAAGGTAGGTCTTGCGCCGATCGAGCTCTTCCGTCTCGCCCAGCCGCTCCTCCTGGCTCGGGCTGTCGTCGACAAGCCAGTCCTGCCACTCGCCGGATTCGGCGTCCGCCGCGCGCACCGGCGCGTTGAGCGATGCGTCACCGCCGAGGCGGCGGTTCATCGACACCACGTCGTCCTCGGGCACGCCGAGCTTGGTCGCAATCTGCTTGACCTGATCCGGCCGCAGGTCGCCGTCTTCCAGCGCCTTGAGCTGACCCTTCATGCGCCGCAGGTTGAAGAACAGCTTCTTCTGCGCCGCCGTGGTGCCCATCTTCACCAGGCTCCACGAGCGCAGGATGTACTCCTGGATCGAGGCCCTGATCCACCACATGGCGTAAGTCGCCAGCCGGAAGCCCTTGTCGGGGTCGAAACGCTTCACCGCCTGCATCAAGCCGACGTTGCCTTCCGAGATCACCTCGCCGATCGGCAGGCCGTAGCCGCGGTAGCCCATGGCGATGCGGGTGACGAGCCGCAGATGCGACGTCACCAGCTTGTGGGCTGCCTCCGAGTCCTGATGCTCCTGCCAACGCTTGGCGAGCATGTACTCCTCGTGCGGTTCCAGCATCGGGAACTTGCGGATCTCCTCCAGGTAGCGGGAGAGTCCGCCGGCTCCGGCGACAACGGAGGGGAGTGCTTTTGTAGCCATCTCAATTCCCAGCCTACGGTTCGACGAGCGAAGCGCTGGCTGCTCCAACACAGGGTGTTTGGTGACAGGCCAAGTTTCGTGAAAGTCAGGACAGCGAAGCTTGGCGGCTTTCGGGCGACTATCGAGCCCAGAACGTATTGCCGCAAGCCACGTTGCCGTGTTCCCACAGTAACGTCTCTTCACGCGTCAGTTGATAAACGAATGAGCGCCGATTCTCCGTCAGCGACCAATTGCCTTGGCCGCCTAAAATTTATGTAATGTGGTGGTTGTGTGCGCCTTCCCGTTCACGCGCCCAGCAGGCGGGCGGCGCGCGGTGCGAAGTAGGTGAGGATGCCGTCGGCACCCGCCCGCTTGAAGGCGATCAGGCTCTCGAGCATCACCTTGTCCCCGTCCAGCCAGCCGCGCTCGGCAGCCGCCATGAGCATGGCGTACTCCCCCGACACCTGATAGGCGAACGTCGGTGCGCCGAACTCGTCCTTCACGCGGCGAACGATGTCGAGATACGGCATGCCGGGCTTGACCATGACCATGTCGGCGCCTTCCGCGAGGTCGAGTGCCACCTCGCGCAATGCCTCCTCGCCGTTGGCCGGGTCCATCTGGTAGGTGCGCTTGTCGCCCGACAGCACGGCGGTGGAGCCGATGGCGTCGCGGAAGGGGCCGTAGAAGGCCGACGCGTACTTGGCCGCATAGGCCATGATCTGCACGTTCTGGTGCCCGGCATTCTCCAACGCCTTGCGGATCACGCCGATGCGCCCGTCCATCATGTCGGAGGGTGCAATGATGTCGCAGCCGGCTTCGGCCTGCACGAGCGTCTGCCGCACCAGCGCCTCGAGCGTCGCATCGTTGAGGATTTCGCCGTCGCGCATCAGCCCGTCGTGGCCGTGGCTGGTGTAGGGGTCGAGCGCCACGTCGAGCAGCACGCCCACGTCGAGCCCGGCCTTGCGCACGGCCCGGGTCGCCCGGCAGACGAGGTTGTCTGGGTTGAACGCCTCAGCGCCGTCCTCGCTGCGCAGGCCTGCATCGGTGTAGGGAAAGAACGCGATCGCGGGGATGCCCAGCGCCATCGCCTGCTCGGCAGCCTGGGCCACCAGGTCGACGCTCAGGCGCTCGACGCCGGGCATGGAATCGACGGGCAGCCGCTTGCCGCGTCCCTCGGTGACGAAAATCGGCCAGATCAAGTCATCTGCCGTGAGCACGTTCTCCGCCACCAGCCGGCGCGCCCAGCCCGACTTGCGGTTGCGTCGCATGCGGACGGCGGGAAACTGGCCGGCCTCGAGCTGGCGCGCGGCCGCCTCGGGGGCCAGCGTCTCGGTCTTGTCGAGAGAGCGGGGGAATGGCCTGGGAATGGACTTCATGGGCCACCTGTGCCTCGGGCGGACTGCGATCCTGCAGCGCCATTGTGGGCAAGCCGGGACCTAAGGCAAGGGCGTATCGGCCCGTGCCCTCGGAGCAGTCTCCGGCCGCTACTCGCAGATGCGGGTATCCTTGATGCGCTCGGCCATGTCGAGGTG